>JADHVV010000083.1 GCA_016783825.1 Candidatus Zhuqueibacterota bacterium
CCTGTGCCCGAAGGGTGCTTTAATCTTTTTCCTTGCTTCGCCTTTGCCTTCGCCTCAGCCTTTTCGGTATGAAAGTTAATTGATCTGGGTTAGAAATTCTTTTGCACAAAAAACGAAGATTTGACTTGTAATACTATAACTTTAATTCTGGACTAATGGTTTTTCATTACTCAAAAATTATAAGTAAGCGATGCTTTTAAACGTCTCGGAAGAATCGGACGTGCTAAATAAAAAGTACCAGCGTTTGGACCTGAGTTATCCAGCCGCGGATTTCCTTCTGTCAAACCGTTTCCATTTAAGGCATTCAACAAATTAAAAGCGATAGTTGCTTTTTGAGTTTTGGTAATTTTAATTTCATAAGAAGCGGAACAATTCATAACGTCAAAAGATGGCAATTCAACCGTGTTGGCGTTATTGGCGTATCGTTTACCGACATGAAAACAATTTGCGCCCAGGTTAAATCCATTTATCGAGTAACGAGCCAAAATCTCACCAATAAATTTGGGGATTCTTTGAATCCAATTATTTTTAAAATTCTCGCCAGCAGTAACAAACTTTGCATATTTATGATCTTGAAGTGTAAAAATTGCATTAATTGTAAATCCTTTAACTGGCGCTGCTACTGCCTCGATTTCCATACCAACAGTTTGAGATTTGCCAACATAATCTGTAACCCACACTGTGTTACCGTCAACAACCCGGGCATCCTGGCTGGGAAAATTCTCTAACTGCATAGAATAAACAGTTGCATTGACGCCAAAAGATGATGTGCCACATTTAATGCCGCTTTCTCCCTGAATCAATTCTTCGGCGTCTGGTTTAAAAGAACCGTCAGCGCCGCGAAAAACATCTAACGTTGGCATTTTGTAACCGCGGCTAACTCGGGAATAAATTGACAGATTATCGTTGAACGTATAATTCATGCCTAATGACGCTGCCCAATCATTATAGCGTACTTCCGAATGTTTAAATTTGCCGTTACCCCACATTACTCTATTATCGGCATCAGCAGCGCCGCCCAGATTGTAAGTTTCAACATCCTCAGTATCCTGACAGATATGTTTCCTCTCCAGACGGGCGCCAATGTCCATACGAAGCTTTTCGCTAACCTTTAAATCATCACCAAAGAAAACTGATGTTGCAGTTACGAAACCTTTGGCGTTCATGTACATAGAGCCATATTTACGAAAACCATTTTCCGTGACCTCACGAATAATATTACCGTTTGCATTTTTAATTCTTATGTCAACAAAACGGGGTGTTTTTCGAACATCAGTTAAAATATCCTGCCAATACCAAAAATCAGCAGCAGTATAATAGCCATAATAAGTACCAACGGTGATTTTATGTTCCATATTTTTGAACATAAGATTTTTTTTGATAAGGAACTGGTTAGAGATATTATTCAGCGGCTTGGATACGTGCCATAAACCACTTTCGCAAAGAAGACCATTCACGGTATTAAAAGCAGCGTTACTACCTTCCTTGTTAAAATGATTAGCATAGACAACATCATAATCGGCTGCCCCCTGCATGTTGTTAAAATAGTTTTGGGCATATTCATTTGCTTTTACCAGGTTAAAAGGCAATAGCGCATTCCAGGAATGATTGATATTCATATAACGAGTCGTATTTTGAAAAGACCATCCACCATGCAGATTAACGTTAAAGTCGATCATCAATGAACCACCATCTTGTTTCTGACCATCTTCCAATGGTATGGTAAAATTATTACCGTTCGGCGTGGGAACCTGCATCATATTTGCTTCTGAAGTCGTCATTGTCCCATTTTGCGGAAATCCATCAACAAATTGTAAATCTTTTCCAGCCTTAAAAGGAAGCGGAAGATAAAAAATATTACGATCATTCAGGTACTTGCCATATAATTTTATATAGCCGTTACTAAATAAGCGGGTCAAGTTAGCTTTTATTTGCCCGCCTTGAGAGCCGCGAAACCCGGCATAGCGAATCCCATCATCTAAACGATAGAATCCTCCAACATTAAACCTCCAGTTTTCACCAACAGGTCCGTTTAAATTAAAGTCATAACGAGCCAGACCACCTGTCCCCCTCGTTGTTTTCGCTGTACCCTTAAGTTTATTTCCGCCTGATTTGCTAATAAAATTGATTACTCCACCGGGAGCATTACTACCAAACAAGGCTGAGTTGCCTCCTCTAACAGCCTCGATACGATCAATATTTTCATCAACACGAACGAAAATATCAGCATTAACGAATGACAGCGCCGGAACGTCATAAACAGGCATACCGTCTTCCATAAGCGCTACATAATAGAATGAACCATCAGCGGGCAGTCCCCTGGCAAATAGATTTCCTCCAACTTCGCCGCCAGAACTTTCAACATAAAATCCCGGAATAACACGCAGCAAGTCAGCAGTATTTCGGGGTGCGATTTCGTTAATCTGTTCCAATGTCTTAATGGTGATTGCCACACTGGATTCTCTTTTGGTCAGGGGATTCCGAGTCGCTGTAATTACCACTTCGTCCATCTGGATCACATCTTGAACCAGTGAAAAATTCTGTACAACAGTTTCGTTTGGTTTTACATTAATCGATGCAGTTTTTTGTCGATAGCCTATAACCATAGTTTTTAAAGTATAAGTTCCAGGCAGAATATTCTTAATAACATATTCCCCATTGAGATTGGCGGCTGACCCTAAAGTGGTTCCCTGGATAATGACCTGGGCACCAGAAATTCCTTCTTCATACTTATTTGTTATTATTCCCTTAACAGCGCCCTTATTCGTCTTTTTCAAGGGAAGAATAACAAGCGTTTTAGCTCCAACCATTTCGTAATACAGACAATTTCCACTTAAAACTCTTTTTATATCCTGGTGAAGATTACTGGAAATTATTGGCGTATAAGGTACTGTTTTTCCAAGCACCAGGTTTTCTTCATAGAGAATGTGAATATCATAAGCTTTTTCCAGAATTGAAAACGCTTCTCGTAATGAAATAATTTTTTTTATTTGTTGAATAGGTATTTGTAATCCAGCGTGTTGGGAAGTTAAATCCTGGCTATTAGCTATAATTGTAAACAATAGAATAATAGTAAACAGCGATGTAAAGCTCAATAATCGCATGGGACATTTCCAAATAGTTAATTACTTTTTATGCTATAATATAAAGAAATATTTTGTATTGTCAAGTTATAAATAACTTCATATTTATTAATAGGTAATTTGATTTTATTAATTTTGCTTTTTTCCAACAGTACTTTTCCAAAACCAGTAAAGAAAAACTTTATTGCAAATTTTTATCCAAGGAAGAAATTCCCCCTTTTTCCGTAACCAATTCAACTACTTTATCCTGATACCTGATCAGGCATTTATTCCCAAATTTCGAATAAATTTGCAGCTCCGACAACTCTCCTTCTTCCCAGGAAATATCAACCACAAATCCACCGCGAGCGCAAAGCCCTTTTACACTTCCCTTTTCCCAGGCTGAAGGAAGCGCGGGTAAAACATGAATAACACCACCGTGCGATTGAAGCAGCATTTCAGCAATTCCGGCAGTGCCGCCAAAATTGCCGTCGATCTGGAATGGCGGATGCGTGTCAAATAAATTGGGCAATGTAGATTTTCTCAATAATCCCAATAAATTTTCATGTGCTTTTTCACTGTCTTTCAACCGGGCGAAAAAATTAACCACCCAGGCGCGGCTCCAGCCTGTGTGACCACCACCATGAGCAAGTCTTCTGTCGAGTGTTTTTCTAACTGCTTCAAACAATTTTGGTGTGTCCTCTGTAATTTGACTGGCTGGATGCAGTCCCAGCAAATGCGACATGTGACGATGGCCTGGTTCTACTTCTTTATAATCTTTGATCCATTCCTGAATGGTGCCATCTTTACCAACCTGGATTGGTGGAAGTTTTTTTAATGTGTTTTCCAATTCAATTCTGAAATTCTCATCAATGCTCAAAATCTCGGCAGCTTTAATACAACTATTAAACAATTCATTTATTATTTGAATATCAATTGTGGCGCCGTAAGTTAAATAAGATTTTTCTTTTGTCTTCGGGACGAAGAATCGATTTTCAGGCGAATGTGAAGGTGAGGTAATCAAATATCCATCTGGGGATTCAATTAAAAAGTTAAGCACAAACTCTGCCGATTCTTTCATTATGGGATAGGCAGTGTTTTTCAGATAATCGACATCCTGGTTAAATTCAAAATGTCTCCAAATAGGGAAGGTCATCCAGGGACCTGCTAAAGGCGAAACACCCCAAACGCCATCGGCAACACCAGTCCTGCCAAAAGGATCGGTTAAATGGTGCAGGGTCCAGCCGCGAGTGCCATAAGTCTCTTTTGCAGTAGCTCGTCCCGGTGTTCGCAGCAAATCTAAAAAATGGATTAGTGGTTTTGAAGTTTCTGACAAATTACACGTTTCAGCATGCCAGTAGTTCATTTGCAAATTAATATTAGTATGAAAATCAGAATTCCATGGCGCTTTAAAATGCTCGCACCAAATACCCTGAAGATTTGCCGGCAATACGCCGGGCGCGCGTGAGCTTCCCATTAACAGGTAACGTCCGTATTGAAAATATAGCGCCACAAGATTTGGATCTTCTTTTCCATCTCTGACTGCTTTTAATCGTTCATCAGTCGGTAATTCTGATAAATCAATTTTTCCCAGATCCAGTGATACCCTGTTAAATAAAACTTGATGATCTAATGTATGTCTTCTCTTTAATTCTGTATAAGATTTCCTTTCAGCCTTGTCCAAAATGTGGTCACAGACTTTCACCGGATTTATATTTCGATCCCAGTCTAATTTTGAAATATTGTAATCAGTAGCTGCAGCAAATAATAAAGTGAGAGATTTAGCATTTTTAACAATGAGCTTTTTGTCTTGCGTTAAAATTTCTCCACCATCCGGGATGATTTGAAGAATGGCGGCAAATTTCATGTGAGCGCCTGCCGGTCCACTTAACGAGTCTGGCTCGTCGACAATCTGCCCCTTCATGATTATTTTATTTTTATTTGCAGAAACTTCGACATCCCGTTCCCTGCTCATCGAAATCAATGTATTGATCTTTGCTCCTTTTTCTCCTGACAGGTGAATGACAATGACATTATCCGGAGCAGATGCAAAAACTTCTCTATTGTACTTTTCTGAACCTATTTCATAACTAACTTTGTACACCCCGGTATCTAAAAATAATTCCCTTTTATAATTGGAGTAATTTGTTGTTGAATCAAATTCAAAAAAGATATCGCCCAAAGTTTGGTAAGAGCGGATTCTCGGCGGCGTTCCTAACAGAGATTGATTGATGAGTTCGTATGCCTGCTTATTTTTTTCTTCGAATAATAATTTTCTGATCTTATCGAGATTCTTTAAAGCTTGTGGATTATTGTTATTGATTTTGCTCCCAGCCCACAAACTCTCTTCATTGAGCTGAATTCTTTCATGATAGACCTTACCAAAGACCATGGCTCCCAGACGACCATTGCCAACCGGCAGTGCCTCCACCCATTTCTGTGCGGATTGTTTGTACCAGAGTTTCAAGTGAGAATTATTGAGCTTATTTGATTTATCTTTATTTAAAATATACGAGAAAACGACTGTAGTACAGATTAAAAATGGCAGAATTAATAATTTAGAAATTGAATTCATTTTTACCCTCCACTGAATAAAATTCTCTTTTATAAGTTGAGTCCTTTTAAATTGCATTAGTTCTTCATACTTTCATTACCTTTTAGTTAAATTAAATCGCAGCCATGTTCCTTGTGGTAACTAAAATAATAATAATTGATTAAAAGTGCAAGATTTATTTTGCTTTTTAATAAAACAATCGCTTCCATTCTTTTAATCGGAAACTTTTTTTTATCCCTTATAATTTAAAAACATTTTACTTGATAAATTTCTAAAACAAACAACAAGAAAAACAAAATTCATGTGTTTAATTATCCGAAACTTTGAGTCTTTCAGTTGTGTTAAACATCTAATGAATTATTGATAAACAAGAAAATTTCTGATAACAAAGAGTTCGTTTTACCGCCATGCACTCTGCGCCATGCATTAAAGGCGATAAATTTTACCTTTGGAAAAAAAAATAATTTTATACCTTAAATATTAGCAAGAATATCACTCCAGGAGAAAAACATGTTAAATAAGAAAATCACAATAATTGTTACAGTGCTTATTATTATCGTCGGTTTTGCGCTCAAGTCATTTTTGAGTAATCAGAAAGAACCGATGAAACGAAGACCAACAAACAGAAATGAAAAGCCCATCAATTTGCTCACGGTAAAAAATGAAAACATAAAGACACAATTTGATGTGAGCGGATATTTGAACGCATTGGATAAAGTTGAACTGTTCGCCGAGGTCTCTGGGATTTTGCTTAAGACGCTAAAAAGATTTAAAGAGGGAAACCGTTTTGCCAAAGGAGAAGCCCTTTGTTTAATCGATGATAGGGTTTACAGGAATAATGTGCTGGCACAAAAGAGCAGTTTGTTAAATCAATTGACGCTGCTTTTACCGGATTTATCAATTGATTTCCCGGAGAGCGCTTCTCGTTGGGAGTCATTTTTACACGAATTCAATTTACAGAAACCGCTTAATCCGCTGCCCGAACCAGCTACTGACCAGGAGAAATATTATATTGCCTCAAGAAATATTTTTAATTTATACTATTCCATCAAAAGTATGGAAGAAACATTGGCAAAATATACCATTGCTGCGCCTTATAATGGGATAGTTACTTTATCAAACATAAATCCCGGCACGCTCGTCCGCATGGGACAAAAACTTGGCGAATACATGAGCACTGATGTTTATGAACTGGAAGCAACCATTGGTATGAATAAAATCCAGCACATTAATAAAGGTGATCGTGTTGTGTTGACTTCCGAAGATATCCCCGGAAAATTTGCAGGAAAGATTCAACGCATAAATAATATTATTGATCGAGAATCACAGTCTGTAAAAATTTATATTACCACAACAGAAAACAAATTGAAATATGGAATGTATTTAACTGCACATATCACTTCAACCGAAATAGAAAACGCCATAAGAATACCAAGGAGTTTGTTACAGGAAAACGATAAAATTTTTACTGTAAATGATTCCACATTACATTTGAAATCGGTAAATGTTGTTGCAGTTGAAAACGGACACGTAATTGTCAAAGGATTAGAGGATGGTTCAAAAATACTCGGTTCGCAAATTGCCAATGCTACGGATGGTATGAAAATTAAAATCGGGAAAGCATCGCCAAAAAATCCAAATAAATTTGCTAATAACAAAGGGAAAGTGGCTCCTGTAAATGCTTCTCGATAAATTGGTAAAAGTTCACTTGAAAAAAGTATTGCCACGAAGACACAAAGGCACAAAGAAAAATTGGATAGAAGCTTTAAAAATACTTAATTTAATCCTAACGCCAAGCTACAAGCAAAATTAATTTTCACGCAAAGATGCAAAGCTCGCAAAGTTTTGACACCGTGTTTTTCTTCGCGGTCTTGGCGGCTTTGCGTGAGATTTGTTTTTAAAATTTTTGTTAAATACTTCGTGCCTTCGTGTCTTAGTGGCAAAATAAATTCAAACATTGAAATAGGAAAAACAATGAAAAATATTATTAGTTTATTTATAAAACGTCCCATTCTTGGCAACGTCATTTTAATCACCATAGTTTTATTCGGTTATTTTGGATTCAAAAGCATGAAAACAACTTTCTTTCCGCAGATCCCAAGCCGGACAATTACCATTTCAGCAGCCTACCCCGGGGCTTCACCGGAGGAAATTGAGGAGGCAATTGTTCTCAAGATTGAGGACAATCTTAAAGGTGTAACCGGTATTGATAGAACCAAATCGATCTCAAATGAAAATTCCTGTCAAATTACTGTTGAAGTTTTGACTGGTTTCGATATTGATGTTGTGCTGCAGGATGTCAAAAATGCAGTTAATAAAGTGAGTTCCTTCCCGGTGGGAATGGAACGTTTAACCGTCTTTAAACGGGAAATGAGAAACTTTGCCATCGACTTTGTTGTGCACGGAGACGTCGATCTCAAGACGCTTAAAACGTATGGACGCAGAGCAGAGCGTGATCTGTTGCTGGTTGATGGCATCTCCAAAGTTGCTTTAAGCGGATTCCCGGAGGAAGAGATTGAAATTAGTTTCAGGGAAAATGATCTCCGTAAGTACGGTCTGACATTTTATGAAGTTTCAAATGCTGTAAAAAAGGCAAATGTGAAAATGACCGGTGGGAAAATCAAAGGCAAAAGAGAGGAATTGTTGATTCGAGCCAATGTAAAAGGGTATTACGCGCAGGAGCTTGAAAATCACGTTTTAAAGTCAACACCGGATGGCGCAATAATTCGTTTGAAGGATGTAGCAAATATTTATGATCGCTGGTCGGAAAATCCAAATCGTGTTTATTTCAACGGGAAACGGGCAGTCCAGGTAACGCTGCAAAATCTTAACCAGGAAGATTTGTTTGCAATGACAAAAGTAGTTAAGACATATATAAAAGATTTTAATGAAAAAAATTCTGAAGTTCAGGCGTCAGTAATCCGGGATGGATCGGAAATCATCAAAGATCGAATTGACATTCTCTCCACCAATGGCATTTTGGGAATGATACTGGTGCTGCTTTTCCTTTCTCTCTCTCTCAATCCGCGCCTGGCTTTCTGGGTGGCTATCGCTATTCCTATCTCATTTGCCG
The DNA here is from genome assembly GCA_016783825.1 of Candidatus Zhuqueibacterota bacterium. Lineage (GTDB taxonomy): Bacteria > Zhuqueibacterota > Zhuqueibacteria > Thermofontimicrobiales > Thermofontimicrobiaceae > Nigeripontimicrobium. The sequence continues at coordinate 8,690 of JADHVV010000083.1, forward strand.
GTATGTTTATGCTGGCGCCCTTGTATGACTTAACCATTAACGTCATGTCTCTAATGGCAATGATTTTAGTGCTGGGTATCTTGGTTGATGATGGCATTGTGATTGGTGAGAATATTTACCAGCATCATGAACGAGGGGAGAAACCTTTTCAAGCTGCTTTGAATGGGACAATTGAAGTGTTGCCATCTGTATTTTCTTCCATCATGACAACCGTTGTCATTTTTATGACCTTCTTTTTTCTGGAAGGCGGTCTGGGTGACCGGGCAAAGGATCTGGCATTTGTTGTCATCGCCACCTTGTTAATTTCATTGGTTGAAGCAACATTTATTTTACCGGCTCATATTGCTCATTCAAAAGCGTTGCGGGTATCGGTAGATCAAAAAAGCCGTTTTGAAAAATGGTCTGATAAAATTTTAAAATCAATTCGGGACAAAGTGTATGCACCGGCTCTGAACTTTTGTATTCATAATCCCATCGTTTCCATTGCCATTCCAATCGCCATATTTTTAATTACGCTTGGCGCGCTCAAAGGAAGTATTATTAAAACAACTTTCTTCCCATATATTGAAAGACGCTCTGTGAGTATTAACCTGGCAATGCCCGCCGGTACGCCGGATGCAATCACCGACAGTCTGCTTACAAAAATGGAAGAAAATATTTGGCAGGTTAATGATATTTATAAACAAGAAAACGGCGGTGAACATGAGTTAGTCACCGCAATTTCAAGGCGAATTGGCCCGGGTACACACCAGGGAAATCTTTCAGCAACATTGATAAGCAGTGAAATACGGGAATGGTCGAGTATTGAAGCAACCAACCAGATTCGTAAACAAATCGGATTTGTTCAGGGTGTTGAAAAACTTGAAATTGGCGGTCGTGGTCATTGGGGTAAACCGGTGTCCATTGCAGTTTCAAGCAATAACCTGGAACAATTACGCGCCGCGAAAAATGATCTGAAAACCCAGCTTCGCGATGTGAGCAAATTAAAAGATGTGATGGATGACGATCCTCCCGGATTACGAGAAGTACAAATCAAATTAAAAGAAAAAGCGTTTGCCCTGGGATTAACGACTGCAGATGTGATGAGCCAGGTACGAGGCGGTTTTTTTGGCGGTGAAGCGCAGCGCATTCTGCGAGGCATCGACGAAGTAAAAATATGGGTTCGCTATAAACAAGTTGATCGCTCGTCACTGGACGACCTGGAAGATATGCGCATCCGGTTGGCTGATGGCAGTGAATTCCCGCTTCGGGAAATTGCTGATTTCACCATTGAACGGGGTGTCATGTCTATTAACCACATCAACGGGCAACGGGTGATTAAAGTTGAAGCTGATATAACAGATCCAATGGAATCGGTACCCGATATTATTGATGATGTCAGGACTGAAATATTACCGGGGATAAAAGCCGCATACCCGGACATCCATTTTAATTTTGAAGGACAGAGCCGTGAAAATGCGAAAACCATGCGCGCCATGCAGCGTGTGCTGCCACCCACACTCATCACCATGTTCTTTATTATTGTAGTTACCTTTCGGTCTTTTTCACAGGCAATTATTGTCTTTTTGCTTATCCCATTCAGCCTGATCGGAGTCGCCTGGGGGCATTTTTTTCAGGGCTATATTATCAGCATGCTTTCACTTTTCGGCACAATCGCATTGGCTGGAATTGTGATAAATGATTCGCTGGTTTTCGTTAATGCATTTAACCGGTTATTAAAGAAAGGTATGGAGTTCAAATCAGCGCTTTATGAAGCCGGGTTGAGCCGCTTTCGTCCGGTATTATTAACATCTGTTACAACAATAGCCGGTCTGGGGCCGCTTATCTTTGAGCCGAGTCGTCAGGCGCAATTCCTGTCTCCAATGGCAATTGCTGTGGCATACGGACTTTTATTCGGAACAACATTGACGCTGCTCATGCTGCCATCATTATTGGTGTCATTTAATAAATTGAAAGTTTATGTGTTCTGGTTAATAAAAGGAACAAGACCGGCTGAAGAGTCAGTTGAAGCTGCGGTTCGGGAAGAAGCATTTGCTAAAGATTAAATATGAGAATTTTATAAATTAGGACAAAATACCTGTCCCGCCTGTCCCGAGTTTTTTTTCGGGAAGTTTTTTTCGGGGATGGACGACAAAATAATAAAAAATAATTGGCAAAACGATTATGGGCAAAACTATTTAAAAAGCCATCATTGTGATATTGTTTTTAATTACTACTTCGATTGACTTTTGATACGATTTATTATCATTTGTTAATTTTGAATAATTAATAAATTGTTTTGCCCTAAATAGTTTTGCCTTTTTATTCGCACTTAATTCTACTTTGTCACATTACATCCATTCGTTTGTCATTCCGGTTGAAGCGAAGCGGAATACCGGAATCTCGGTAGAATTTAGGAGGAGATTCCGGCAAAAAAACGTGCCGGAATGACAAATCTTGGGTAGTTTTTCTAATCTGACAAAATAGAATTAAATAGTTAGGATAATCTTTACTAATTTTTTTCTGTGGGATTTCTTTTCCGTGGGAGGAAGTTTGCATTTTTTTGCCACGTGATCGGTTATATTAGATCTTTAATAATTTTTAAAAAACAATTATATATCAAAGGTTATAAAATGAAAATTATTAACAGAATTTCGGTTTTAGTATTAATTTTGAACATACAATTTGTTTTTGCACAGGAAAAATTAACACTCGAAGATGCAATTGGAATCGCTTTAAAAAATAACCATCAAATTAATATCGCCCGCAACAATGCAGAAATTGACAATAACAATGTCAATATTGGCAATACTAATTTACTGCCGAGAATTGATGCTTCGACAAGCGCAAATTACCAGGACAGCTCCACACCATCCGGTTCTGAAATGACCAGCGCAGCTTCAACATTAAACACTGCACAGTTGCAGGTTTCTTACACGCTTTTTGATGGTTTTAATAATATTCTTCAATTTAACAGGTTAAAGATTTCCGGTAAAATTGGTGATCTTGAAGCACGAAATGCAATTGAAAAGACTTTGTTCCAGGTCAGCAACGGTTATTACAATTCCGCGCTTGCCTGGGAAAATCTCACCATTGCCAAGGAACTGCTGACTATTTCCAAAGAAAGAGTAGAGAGGGCAAAAAAACGCTCCACTTACGGACAGGCAAACACAATTGAAGTATTATCCGCCCAGGTCGATCTTAATTCTGACAGCGTCGTTGTGGTCAACGCAAAATTATTCTGGCAACAATCAAGACGTGATTTGATTCTATTGCTCAACATCGAACAAAATCGGGAATTTGAAGTTGATACTGAAGTAACTTTTACAAATAATATGAAATTGTCTGAATTGAATAATTTTGCATTAAAGAATAATGCTTCTTATCTATCGGCGATTAACCGATACAAGCAATCAAAGATTGATTTAAAGATTGCGCGGGCATCATATTCTCCCCAATTGAGTGTTCAGACATCGTATGGTTACAGCCAGAGCAATCCCGACTTTGATTTAAATTTAAACGATCCCACCAAAACATTCAGAGCCGGGGCTACTTTAAGTTTGAATCTATTTAACGGTTTTAAAAATAACATCCAAAGGCAGAACGCTCAAATTGGTGTTAACAGTCAAAAATTAGCTTCCGAAGAAGCACGTTTGGAATTGGTTAACATCGTTACTAATTCTTACGAAGCATACCAAAACAGTCTCATCGTTTTAAAATTAGAGCAGAAAAACCTGGAGGTTGCAGAACTTAATTTTAAACGCACCCAGGAATTGTTTAACCTGGGACAGGTTACCACGACACAATTCCGTGAAGCCCAGCTCAATTTAATCCGCGCCAAAAACAGTATTTCAACTGCAAAATTCGAGGCTAAATTATATGAGATTGATTTGTTGCGGTTGAGTGGGAGACTTGTGAAGGAATCGGAGTAATGGAGTGGTTGAGGTTCTCGAATTACCACGACCGTCAGGTTAAGGAGATACTTATTTGAATATAAAGATATTACATGTGGGATCAGCGATACTGCGATCTGAAATATGCCTATGGAACGAAACCAAATGAATTCCTTCCATCAAATAAGCTAACCCACATATTAAATTGGTCGAACCACACTTTTGTAGCTGATGCTTCAATTGTTAAAGTACTCATACCATTTATTCCTTATCAAATTTTCATTATTATTAATAGTTTCTAAATCTGAACCAATTCTTTTTGTTGCAGTGGTATATTCTGAATTCCGAGTAATCCATCAATAGACAAATCTTCATCTAATAGCGGCCAATGAATACCATATCCGGACGGTGAAACTTCAAACCGGTTTCTTTCAACATGAGTTGCATTTAATAACCTGTTTGAAATACTTTCTAACTGGAAAATATATTTTTTATTATCCACTACTAAATGCAGACTGTTTTTTTTAAATTCAATTATCTGAACATTATGGATTTTATTCATTTTTATCTCTCCCTTTGAAATCTGTCCCATTCATTTTCGATAAATTCAAAATATTCAAATATAATTTTTTTTACCTGACGTTTGTCTTTATTGTTCATATTATAACTGTAAGCTTCATCAATATTAAAATTATCAGTGTCAATCCAATATTTACACTCTTTTTCTGCTTTACGGCAGTGGATGTGTATAGGTTCATTCCTTTCATTGGCATAAAAGTAGAATCGCCATCCCATTACTAATAAAACTGTCGGCATAATATAATCCTGTTTTAAACAGATATTGCTTTGTGTTGAACTATTTAAAAATAACATTTTTTTATCAATAAGTCAATATAAAAAATTATTAAAGATATTCATATAAAAATCAACGAAAAGGCCTCCCAGGTGGTTCGCCAAAAGGTGGTCCCTTTGGTCCGGGGAATCTTCCTTTTCCCCTTTCCCTGAATTCAAACCTTTTCCTGTGTTCTTCCATTCGCTTTTTTTGTTCTTCAGTGAGAATTGGTTCCAGGTCTTTCCGCAAAGAATCCATTGTCACAACAACTGTTTCCATCGCTTGTTGTCTGGCTTCAAACATTTTATCAGCATATTTATCTAAAATTATTTCAATTTCTTTTCGTTGTTGCGGTGTCGGCTGAATGACCCGTTCTAATAGAAAACCGATCATACGGGGATTCCCCATACGGGTAAATCGATTTTTCATTTGCTTTTCAATTAATGTTCTGTCAACTACCACTCCCAATAAAATACCAAGTATAAAAATAGAAATTAAAATGGATACTGTTTTTGTTTCAGTTTTCATCGTTCTACTCCATGGTTAACATGTATGTTGGATCCATAACTTGTTCCAAAGTTACTTGCTCCTGACCGAGAGCGCCTGCTAATGAATAATTCTCCGTTTTTTTCATGTTATAGGAAAGAAGAATAATTAAAATCATTGCAGTTGTAAAAGCAATGGGGCGGAATAAAGTGACCAGTGAATCAAATACAGATTCTTGTTGCTCCTGCTGTTTTCGATCGGTCTGAATTCGATTAATAATTTTTTCAGCGAAAAATGGTTTAAACGAAACTTGTTTTGAATCTGCCAACCGTTCCCGCATAAGTTCGATTTTCTCCTTTTCTTTTCGCAGGGCTGCTGACTCGGTAAGCCCTTTCTTGAGAATTTCTCGCTCCTTTGAAGTTAATGAACTGTCAAAGGATTTGTACAAAAGATCGAGTAATTTGTCGTTCATGTCCAATCTCCCATTAATCTACTGATTTTTGTGAAACGTCAAAAGTCAAATACCCTGCGGGTACTGGGCGTGAAACGGAAAGAAATTGTATGCTTGCTGAAAAAAAATGTGTCCAACGGATAAGCAGCCAACGGATAAACATAGAGTGATTTTGTTTTAAAGCACCCAATTATTATTTTTTAAAAGGCAGAATAATTTCATGGCAGAATGATTAAAAGCGAAATTATTCTGACGCCCAATTATTCTGCGATCAATTTCTAAACTGTCCATCCACTCAGAAGAATGTTCTCGCTTTTCACTTTTGACTTTTCACTTTTAGCTTTTCACTAAAATTTCTTTTAATTTTTTTTACGCCCTTGCTAATCTCGAAAGCACAGTACCGGTTGGTAGTTTCAAAATTTGTGCTGTTTCCGCTGTGGAGTAACCATCGATCAGCCGCAACACTAAAACCGATCTGAAAGTTGGTGCTAATTTTTGCATGGCTTTTTGTAATACTTCCTTTGTTTCGTTTGGATTGTTTGAATTTGTTTTATCAGGGACATTTAAATCGCTGTCCGTTTGCCTCCGAAAAAACAGGTTTTTGCGCTGCCTTCTCTTTAATTCATTCAAAGAGAGATTCATGGCAATCCGTGTTAAAAAAGTCCCCACCGACGAGTCACCTCGAAATTTATTTATGGAATTATAAAACCGAATGAAAGTTTCCTGACCCACGTCATCAGCTTCCGGGCAGTTTCCGAGCATACCGATCACCGTTGAAGCCACACGCATTTCATGTTTTTTTACCAGCTCCCTGAAAGCATTATCGTCTCCGGCACGGATATTTTTGATCAACTGCTCGTCGGTCAAGATTAGGTTCCTTTTTTACTTATTAGACAACTGAAAGCTACTAAATATTCCAATTAGAATATATCTTTTATTATTTCTGGGATTTTCAAGATGTAGCCCACTTGATATTGCGGTTAATATCAAATTGATAACTGCAATAATTATATTGGTAAACTCCATGTCAATGTTTTTAAAAGTGGGCTACATCTTTGTCAACCAAAGATATTACATCCCTTATAAAAAATTGCTTGACTTTATCATTTAATGGCTTTATGTTTATGGTCATACCATTTAAATAAAAATATCGAATCCAGAGTAATAAAAATAATAAATTCAGAGGTCAAAAACAAGGATTTAAAAAATGAATTATTGCTAAGAGGTAACGATGTATTTGATATACGTAGATGAAAGCGGTGATCTTGGAGAATACCAGGGAGAAAATTCACAACATTTTATTTTAAGTGGACTTATAATTCACGAAGAAACTTGGAAAGATGCTTTAGCGAGAATGAAAGTTTTTCGGCAAAAGATAAAAAGTGACTTTGGATTATTATTAAAAACTGAACTCCATGCGACAGAACTTATCAGAATCAAGAAAATAAAAGAATATAGAAAAATCAAGAAAATGGATCGTATTAAAATTCTTGGGCTGTTTATGCAAAATATTCCAGTCATTTACAGTACCTCGAAAGTTATTAATGTGTGTTTAAATAAATCTGACTTTCCAATGGAGACGGATTATCAAATTTTAGCCTGGAAACGAATGATCCAGAGATACGATAATTATCTTAAGAAACAAGATAATTCAAGAGGTGTTATAATAAGCGATGAGACAGATGAGCCGAAAGTAAGGGGCTTGATTAGAAAAATGAGAGTATATAATCCGTTTCCATCAAACTTCAAAGATATTCAAAATAGTCCAACGGATAATATTTTGGAAGATGTATTTACAAGGACATCAGAGCATTCATATTTTATTCAAACAGTGGATTCCATTGCTCATTGTTTATATCGGAAAGAATATCCAAAAAGTAGCTTGCAAAAGCATGGAGTGAATCGATATTTTGAATATATGAAGTCACTTTTACTTTTAGAAGAGAGTGAACCAAGTCAAAATGGGGTGGTCAGAAAATAAATACCCCGGTTTTAAACCGGGGATTTTTCGAGGCCCAACTGAAACATTCGTAACAGCAAGGTCTCATTTTAATATTTCACTGTTTTATAAAAATAACAAACCGCATTTACGGTAATGCGGCCAACCACGTCCTTCACCCCTTGGGCAATGACAATACTATTATATAAAAAATTTTGTAAAAAGTCAAGTAAAAAAATCAACTGGGAGAAAAATTAATCCCGTAGCAATCAAACTGAATAAAGAATTCATATCAAGATTGCATTCAGATTCCGTCAACAAACAATTAAAAAACCATGGGAGCCAAAATGACACAAGAAAACAATCTTCTTTCACCTGTTTCTATAACCCAGCGGATAATATCTCTCGATGTACTTCGCGGTTTTGCAGTTCTGGGAATTCTCATCATGAACATCCAAAGTTTTTCAATGATTGGTGCTGCTTATCTTAATCCTGATGCATTTGGTGATCTTACAGGGCTGAATAAATGGGTTTGGATTTTGAGTCATATATTTGCAGATCTAAAATTTATGACCATCTTCTCAATTTTATTTGGGGCTGGAATAATTTTATTTACAAACAGGGTTGCTGAAAAAGGCTACAGTCAGGCAAAATTACATTATCGCCGTACGTTTTGGCTGCTGGTGATTGGATTGATGCACGCCTATCTTCTCTGGTATGGTGACATTCTGGTGATCTATGCGCTGTGTGCTTTATTTATTTATCTTTTTAGAAATCTATCGCCTATGAAATTATTTGTAATTGGAATTATTTTAATTTCAGTTGCATCGATGCTCTATTTGATGTCAGGATTATCCATGCAGTTTTGGCCTCCCGAAGCAATTGAAAATACATTAAAAGGTTGGAGACCGAATGATGAATTAGTACAAAGTGAAGTACTTGCCTACCAGGGAGGTTGGCTCGGGCAAATGTCCAAACGTATTCCCTCTGCGCTAGCCCTTCAAACTTTCCTTTTTTTATTTTTGTTTGGCTGGCGGGCAGGTGGCTTGATGCTCGTTGGTATGGCGCTGTACAAATGGGGAGTTCTCAAAGCAGAACGCACGAAAAGATTTTACACAATTTCAATTGGGATTGGATTTGGCATTGGTTTGCCTTTAATTATTTATGGCATTGTCAGAAACTTTGCCGCCGGATGGATTTTAGGATATTCAATGTTTATTGGTTCACAATACAATTATTGGGGCAGTCTGTTAATTGCATTCGCTTATGTCAGTCTAATAATGCTCTTTTGTTTATCCCAAATTGGTGAAAAAATAAAAAGCCTGTTCGCAGCAGTCGGGCGAATGGCGTTCACTAACTATCTGTTGCAAACAATAATTTGTACCACCATTTTTTATGGTCACGGATTTGGGCATTACGGGGAAGTTGAACGCTCAACACAAATTTTGATTGTCCTTTGTGTTTGGATTTTTCAGTTGATAATTTCTCCGATATGGCTGCGATTTTTTAAATTCGGCCCTTTTGAATGGCTGTGGCGGTCTTTGACTTATTGGAAAATTCAGTCGATGAGTGTAAAATAAAGGTAATTTGGTAATAGGGTAATTGGGTAACTAATCCAATCTCCAATTTTTAAAATAAAACTTGATATTTAGAATATTATTCAATACCTTTTAAAAGAAATGATTAAACAAAGTATAAAAGAGAAAAAATGAAAGATGTAATTACAAAACACATTGAAATGATACCAGGAATATGTAGCGGCAAACCAAAAATTGCTGGACACCGTATCACTGTTCAAAATATTGTTATCTGGCATGAAAGGATTGGAAGAAGTGCGGATGAAATAGCCACAGAATTCAATTTAGAGCTTTCCGATATACATGCTGCATTGGCATATTATTATGATCATCGAAACGAGATTGATAGGAGTATCCTTGAAGATGAATTGTTAATAAGTGAGCTGAGAATGACTATGCCATCAAAAGTACCGGAAATTATTTGTGATAAATAAAATTAAATTCTATATGGATGAAAATGTACCTCGGGCAATCACTGAGGGGCTTCGCAGAAGAGGAATCGAGGTAGTTACAGTACAAGAAATGGATATGAGAGGGGCGACAGACGAAGAGCAATTAGAATTCGCAGCTCAGCATGCTTTGGTTACTTTTACTCAAGATACTGATTTTATACGTTTGCTTTCAAGAGGTATTTTTCATACAGGAATAGTTTACGCAGCACAAAAATTACCAATTGGTGAGGTATTAAGAGGCATGATCTTGATATCTGAAATCTTAAATTCTGAAGACATGGTACATAAAATTGAATATATTTAAGAGATAATTTTCAACTCGTTAATTGAATCTCCTCAAACCTTCCCAAAACATTTTCTTTTTTATCGGCAATGGCAGGTGATTTTTAGCCTGGTTAAGGGGAAACCAGGGATTATCCTTTTTATAATTCAATAAATAAAATTGACAAGCCGGTGTATCTCCATGCCCGATCAAAACCACTTTATTTCCAAAATCATCAATCGCTAAATCTAAAATCAAAACAGCATGTCCCCGCTTTCCTTTTTTAACAATAAAATCTCCGATTTGTAAATTCTTCTTTTCAATTTTAGGGTAAGCAAAATAAGCAGTTTGGGTATTACTTCGGTAGAATATTTCCCATAAATATTCTTCAAAATTTTTCCTGGATGAATCGGATCTGGCGCTTTTTAGTAGTGTGACCTTTATACCGTGAAATTTCGGACGCAGTCCGTTTTTCCAGTCGTGCCATTTTAGTAGGAATCCACCAGGCAGGTAAAAACTGATCTTTTCAAACTGATGGTGAGACCACAAGTATTCGGCCCATAATCGTTGGAGAATATCCATGCACTGTTCCAGCTTTTTTCCTTTGATGGGATAATCTGAAACCGCAGCAACTGTTGAGTCTTTTTTTGATTTTGTTATACGACCACGATAATCTTTTACCGGAGTATCGTCAGCAAAAAGGGACAGGTTTCGGAGATAGTGGGCAAAAGTCCCATTTTCTACCTTAATTCTTGTATAACCGTTGGGAGGTAAAAAACGGGATTTAATTGTTTCACCAGGTTTATTATTGTGAGGCCATTGGTAAGAAGATTTTACATTTTGCGGGAAACAGATGGCTGAAATTGAATTTATTATTTCAAAAATAAATATAAAAATTAAAAGCAAAGCTGGTGTGGCGTTGCCAATTATTAGCTTCATACGTTACGATATTTAATTGTGCTGTAAATATCAGACTGAATTTATCCTAACCTCAGGGCTGTTCAGTTCTAAAAAATCAGTATTAGTTCACCTGTCATTCCGGTTGAAGCGAAGCGGAATACCGGAATCTCTATAATATAACTTTCAGATGTTTGTTTTGTGTAAAGAATAAAAATTTTCAGGAGATTCCG
>JADHVV010000008.1 GCA_016783825.1 Candidatus Zhuqueibacterota bacterium
AGTGTCGGTTCTGGCTTGTCCAGGTTGGGATTTTCACTCCCCCTTACATTCATCATAAAATCCCATCACCCTGAACCTGGTGGTTATTTTTTTCACTTCATCAAGCGCTTTTACGACATTATCATCATCTTTTGATCCTTCAAAATCAAGAAAGAATACAAAACTTCCCAACTGGTTGGGAATTGACTCTATCCTAGTCAGGTTAAGGCTTTCTTTGGCGAATACTTCGAGCACCCTAAAAAGTGTACCGGCTTTATGCTCAGTGGAAAATACTATTGAACATTTACTGCCTGCCATTTTATTTTCTTCTTTTGCAAACACAAGGAACCTTGTTTTATTCCGGGTAAAATCCTCTATATTTTCTTTTATGATTTCAAGATTGTACAGTTCTGCGCATAAATTGCTTGCGATTACAGCAGTAGCTTTTGGTACTTTTTCAGCTAACATTTTTGCTGCGCCGGCTGTATCATAATATGGGACTGGTTCCAGCTTATTTCTTCTAAGAAAGTGATGACACTGTTCCAAAGCCTGGTAATGAGAATAGACGACTCGCAGTTCCCGATGGTCCGCTCCGGGTAAACCGAGAAGACAATGGTGAATGGAAAGCTCCACAGCACCAGTAACAAAAAGTTCTGTGTTGAGTATGAGTTGGTTTACCTGGCTGACAACGCCTCCCAGCGTATTTTCTACGGGGACAATCCCAAAATCAAAAAGACCGGAAGTTACACCTTCAAAAACCTCTGTAAATTCATTGCACGGAATTGGAATTAAATCTTTCTGCCACGTTCTTGACGCCACTTCACTGTATGCACCATGATCACCCTGAAATCCAATCAATTGGCAGCCTTTTTTCTGCAGTTTTTTGCTCTCTGAAAAAATATCTTTGAACAGCTTCTCACAGAATTGAGGATCGATCAGGGCGCCGGATTGGATTCTGATTTTATCCAATACATCAGCAGTCAATTGGGAATCTTCTAAAATCTCTCCGATCTTAGTTGATTTAAGATCCAACTCCATTCTTGAATTCAGCAGTTTGAGGATTTGAAAATCTATTTTATCTAACATTTTTTTGATGTTTTCTGAACTCATTTTTTCTCCTTACCTGGGCAATCCAGAATTCCTATAAACTTTAATGATAAGTAAGTGGTGATAAATTTTGCAACGAGAAAAGATCAAGGTCAAGGTCGAGATTGAGAAAAATTAGATTTTTTCTTGATCTCGATCTCGACCTTGATCTTTTAAGTCATATTTATTATAAAAGTTAAAATTTGTTTGCACATCTTGTACAAAATTAATATGTTAGATACTACATTGTCCCCATAAATGTATGGAGCTTTCTTATCTTTTTCATTAACTTGCTAAACTCTTTTGGCGTCAACGCCTGATCCTTATCCGACAATGCTTCTGGTGGATTATGATGAACTTCAACAGTTAAACCATCAGCCCCGGATGCCAAGGCTGCCAGACTCATGGACTCTATCAAACTGGGTTTGCCTGTAGCGTGTGATGGATCTACAATCACCGGCAGATGCGTTAGTTCTTTACTGGCAGGTACCGCGCTTAAATCTAATGTATTTCGGGTGTACGTTTCAAAAGTCCTGATACCACGTTCGCACAGAATTACATTTGTGTTTCCTTCATTCATAATATATTCTGCACTGCCTAACCATTCAGCAATCGTCGAATACATGCCGCGTTTCAGCAGCACCGGCTTATTGACCTTTCCCACTTCTTTGAGCAGGGAAAAGTTCTGCATATTGCGCGTCCCAATCTGTAAAACATCAGCAAATTCGCAGACCCAGGTTACATCGCGCGGATCAAGTACTTCAGTAACGATAGGCAATCCGGTCACATTTTTTGCTTTTTCTAAAATTTTAAGTCCTTTAATGCCAAGTCCCTGGAAAGCATAAGGCGAAGTTCTTGGTTTAAATGCGCCGCCGCGTAACATTTGCGCTCCGGCTTCTTTCACCTTTTGAGCGGTAATCATTACCTGCTCTTCGCTTTCCACACTGCACGGACCGGCAATGACAACCAAATCCTTTCCTACCTCAACGTCGTCAATTTTAATAATAGTCCGTTTTTTATCTTTTGATCCGACAAGTTTTAAGTTTTGCATTTGTTAGTTTTCTTTCTGAGAAGTTTGAATTATCATTATATTTGTATTCGACCCAATACAATATTTTTAGCATCATCATGACCTTTGCATTTTCCTTGTTTTACTTGAGATTCCGCTATTTGAATATCTGTTAATACTTCCAGTTTTTTTAAAAGTGTTTCATATTCTGTAGCATCCATCATTACAGCAACATTTTTTTTTGTGCTGAGTCATAACTAATTGTCGCCTTATTTTTCGTATTTTTTAAAAAGCCGTGGTACATGCACCTGAAATTCAGATAATGGCTTAACATCTTCATCTATTAAAATTCTTTACATATTCTTACTTAAGTACATTAATAATTAGGGTTGAATATAATGTACGAAACAAAGCATAAAAAGTAAAGCATTTTTTGTACTGTTAGCAGATGTTTTATAAACAGACTAACAGTAATTTTTGCTATCAGAAAAAGTATGTGAAATTTGTCAGATTGGAAGGACAATAATTGTGGAACGACATAAATTCAGGTCAGCCTTGATGTATATGTGAAAAAATGTAAAATGAAATACGCTAGCAAATAATAAAACTCAAAATAAGCGAAACTCTTTGAGATTTTATTTCAAATAAAATAAACCTCCGACAGGTTCTAATCCTGCAGGAGGTTTATGCATCAGGAGGTTGATGATGTCAGAGAAAATCCACAATTGTATTTACCCCGCATTATTCACAGTCTGTATTTCCTTATATTTAAATGGTAACTGTACAGGCATCATATTTTCAAAGGTAGCGGGATTGATAGTATTTTTTTGCCAATGCAGTTAATCACTTGCTTTTGCATTCCACACTAACAGTGCCAACACAACAGACATAATAGCAGCGCTAACCCAAAAGATTTTTACAACGCTAAAATCGTATGTTTCTACTCCATTAACAATAATTTTATGATTGTTTATTAAAAATCCACTCACAACATCCTGAATACCGGCGCCGTAGAATCCCCATCTCCAACCTAAAAAGCTAACAATGAAAGCTACAACAATAAAAGTAATAGCTTTGCCCAAACCATGGCTGGCGCTCCAGATGCCATAATAGGTGCCCCGCTCTTTATTGCTGAACCAGCGGGATAAAGACACAACACCAGGTGCAGCTCCCATTGCCTGGAGCCACCCATTCATTCCCCATAAAATAGCAAACACCAAAAATAAAGACGTAAAACCCAGGATCAAGTTTACTAAAGCTGACAACAACAATCCTGTCGACATAAATCTTCTGATATTGCTCCTATCCGCTAAAAAACCATTGGTAAATTTTCCGATGGCATACACAAAAAACAAGGCTGAACCAATAATTCCCAGTTCCGATTCATTTAAAATTCCAGCATCGACAATAGGTTTTTTTACAACACTCATACTTAACCGGCAAACATAATAAAGGCTGTATCCAAGAGTAGCTGATAAAAACACGGACAAACGAAGCTTTTTATAAGTTGCTTTAATTGATGTTTCATCAATCAGCACCGGTTTCGCAGGTGTCACTCTATAGAAATTTAATATTCGTCGAAGCATTATATTCCACATCGTTTAATTATATTAAGTCCAATTATCTTAATTTTTTAGATTCCAGGTAATTCATTAACAGCACAGGGCGATCGGTCTGAATCATATTTGTTCCTTTACCGACAATCCATCCGTAACTTCCTTGAATATCATCAATTGCACGGTTATCATCATGTCCACCATTTAAGCTTGCCCACAAAGAATTAATCCACACGCGTGAACCTTTATCTTTTATTAAGTGGAAATTATCAATAATTTTTGAAGTATCCATTTTGAACACAAATTCAAAAGCTACTGGATTTATCTCTTTCTGATAGTCACTAATTATCTTTGCCGCATTTGGTTCATCAAGAGACACGATTGGCATAAAGAAAACCTTATCCAGATATTTGCCAAAATCACTCCGGACTTTTTCTACCGGATATTTTCCTTTCATAATCACATGGTCAACTGTGGCGGTCTTTTCCAACACCTTGTAAGCTTCGGCAAAGTTATCATAGCACTTATCGAGGTTGACCATGATCTTGCCTTTTGCGGTGAGCATTGCTTCTTCCAGGGTGGGAATTTTATGTCGTGTGACCCGCCCCAGACCATTGCGTAAATACAGGATTTTGACTGAGTCCAGCGTCCAATCTGTTATCAGCCCTTTTCCATTAGTCGTACGGTCTAGGGCTTTATCGTGCATGAGTACCAATATTGAATCTTTTGTCATCCGCACATCAATTTCTACCATATCGACGCCCATTTCGATGGCGTTTTGTATTGCTTGCAGTGAATTTTCCGGTGCATGGCGCCAATCACCACGGTGGGCTACTACAATAACTTCCTCATTCCGGGAGTTTTCCAAAGTATTGATAAAATCATTAATTCGATTGTTTTTACTCTCAGTATTAACACAACCTGAACATAACAGCAAAAGAACAATTAGATTTCTCATAAATAGTTACCAATTATATTAAAGGGGAAACAAAAAACTGTCTCCCCTTTGTATTTGTATTTTTAGTATTTAACTCTAACGCCAAGTGTAATGAAACGGCCTGTTTTACTGAAAGCAATATTTCTATCCTTAGTTTCAGCATATCTATATGATTCATTGTCAAGCAGATTTAAGCCATTAGCAACCAGCAGGATGTTGTCAAAGATTTCGTATTGTAAATTAGCATCAAGCTGACCATAGGCATCAATGAAATTACTTCTTTGGGTATCTGATGCTCGAACCTCATACAAGTATTCATCTCTCCACGAATAGGCCAATCGACCACTAAACTTCCCTTTCTCGTAATATCCAATGATATTGAAAGAATGTTGAGATTGCCCGGGAAACAATGTTTTAACCACTTTTCCATTAAATGGAATTTGTGATTCACCATCCGAGTATGTATAGTTTATCAATGTTCCAAATCCATCTAAACCATCTGAAAACAGGGTGAATGGAGTTTGCAATGATATTTCAAAACCCTGAAAGAACGATGACTCTCCGTTAACAGGTTGAGTAACCGTAAACGGAGCATTACCGACTTCTTCACCATTGTCATTCAGAAGAGATCCTACATCAATAGTTTTTTCTTCTGTTACGCTTACGATAAAATTATCAACATCCTTCCTAAAGTAAGTAAATGATAATAAAGCTCCATCTGCAAAATACGATTCAAGTGAGAAGTCAAATTGAGTCGCCATGAATGGTTTTAAATTGGGATTCCCAAGTTTTGCTGTTCCTCCGCCGATAACCGGCACGGCTGCGCCGGGTGCAACAGTACCACCGGGAGTAAGGCTTGACAGTGTCGGACGTGTCATTGATTTTGACACTGTAGTCCTAAATAACAGGTCATGCGAAAGATTAAATACTGAATTCAAACTGGGCAGGACTTCTGTGTATGAGTTGGTTTGACTGACCGGCATCCCATCACCTAAGAATCCGTCTGAAGTTTGATTTGTTGAAACCAGTCGAACACCTAAATTTGCCTGAAACCATTCATTCCCTGCATCAGCCCGGATATACCCGGCTGTTGTTTGTTCGTCAATCGTAAAAGTACTTATATAGCGTTGGGGAATTTCAAAATTTGCTCCACATATTTCCGGATCAGCAAAAACAGCATCGAAATCCGTCACGAACCAATCCCTGACAATCGATGAATTATCGTATTGACCAAAAAAATCATCGACTGGGAAACTTGCAGCAATAGCATCGCTAACAGGAAGTGGGTTACCTGCTGCATCTTTTGCCGTAAAACGACCGTCGTATCGCACGTTTCCTTTTTCCCTGCTGCTTATTCTGCCTCCAAAACTGATTTTTCTTAACAGATTGATATTAAATGATTTTGACAAATCTAATTGACCTGATGATTCCGTATCAGTTATATCGTCATTGATAAACCTGCTTTGATTGTGCCTGAAATCGTCGGGATTCGTAAAGTCTGTATTTTCTGGAGATAGTCCGACGAAAATATCATCGCTGAAATCGTAAGTAAATCTGTCAACTGCATTATAAACAGCGCTGAATTCTCTGGATTCTTTTGTGGATTTGGAATGTCCCAGTTTAATTGATGACTTCCAACTGTCAGTAAGCTTATAACCGGTTTCAAAATTCAAAAGGAGTAAATCCTCTTCGGATGGTGTAAATATGTTTTCACTTCTGGAAGAAACATTGCCGTATGCAGCCTTCCTTGCGTAGCCGGTATTATCCACAGTAGCGCTGACCGGAGTGGACCTATCTCCGTTTAATAGTCCGTCGATTGAATATCGGGTTCTTTCTTCATCAAATTTTGCATAGGCTATATCAAAATTGAAATCTAATCTGTCATTAGGTCTATACTGAAGCGCTCCTGTAAGTCCTAATCTTTTACGATCCTTCATTTCAAGAACATATCTGGGGATAAACGGAATTTCCACATCATTGTGATCTATTGTTCCGTCCCCTCCGATGTCATAATCATGAAAAAGAAGATATCTTAAGCCTTCAACATTGTCTTGTCTTAAATCTGATTGTGAATATGACACACTACCAAGTACACCTAATTTTCCGCCAAACAGTTGATTATTACTAATCAAACCGGAAATTCTCGGAGTGGCTTTTTCTCTGAGATCATTCATGACCCCTTGACTTGAAAATGCATATTGCGTTCCTTGTTTTTTTAAATCAAAGGGTCGGGCAGTTCGCATATCAATAGCAGCGGCAAGACCACCTTCGGTAGTACTTGCATCTTGACTTTTCTTAATACTAACATTATAAAAAAGTTCAGAAGCAAACACATCGAAATCAACTTCACGACCGGAATTCCCTGAAGTTACTGTTTTGCCATTGATGGTAACTCTAGTAAATTCAGGTGCCAATCCTCTCACACTTACTTGCTGTCCTTCTCCGAGTACACGATTGATAGTTACACCGGGTATTCTTTGTAATGATTCGCTGATATTTAAATCCGGAAAATCGCCAATATCTTCAGCAGAAATTGCATCAAGAATACCAACGGATTCTTTTTTTTGTTCGATTGAGTTTTCTAAACTTGCCCTGATCCCTATTACCTCAACTACATCACCTGAAACCGCTGCTGCTTTCAGAGCAAAAGACAATGCAACGGTTCCATCTACCTCAACCTGTACATTTGTTTTTTCTTTCGTTTCATAACCAATAAATCGTGCTCTAACAGTATATGTACCAGGTGGGATAGGAAATGAAAACTTTCCTTATAAATCTGTGGCAGCGCCAAAAGTTGTCCCAACTACTATCACATTGGCGCCTGAGAGTGGTTCACCATCTTCACTCAATACCACACCAGTAATTTTCCCTGTTGCTTGTTGTACTCTTGATTTTTTAGTCAATATTAACCGATTCCCTCTCGTGATCATTAACTCAATGCCGGTACCAGCTAACACAACATCAAAAGCTTCCTGAACTGTCACAGCTTTTAACTGTTTTGTAATTCGTTTATTTTCTGGAATGAAATCTTTACTATAAGATAACTTCATTTTCACTTTTTCAGCGATTTTAACAATAGCATCTTCTAGGGATATTATTGAATTCCAAATCAATTAATTGGGTCATTGAATTTGAATCCAATTTGCTCTTTTTATTTAATTCTTTTGAAGAATTCATTGACAGAAGAGAATTATCTGTCACTTGAGCAAAAACAAAAGTTACCATTAAAAGCGAAAGAAACACGCCTCGAATAAAAAATTTTACTTGCATATTTCGTCTCATCTCCTTACATTATAAGGAATTAATTTTCGTTCGAGCCTGTGATAAATGCGTTTTAATGCGATTTTTTAATTTTTGGAATCCCTACAATTCCTTTCGCACGATTCGTGTTTTCACAGGCTTTTTAATTAGTAATAAAAACTGTACAATTATACTTATGTCATTTTCACCTCCTTCCGACCTTAAAGTTAAACATTATTGTAACTGTTCAGATAAGAAAAAAATGCCACAGAGTCACAGAGTACACAGAGAAAAACCATTTTACAGATCATGGTTTCAGGCTGCAAGAATCAAATTTCACCTAAACATAATATTTTTAAATACTCATATTTTTATCAGTATTATTTCTTTTTGGACTCTGTGTTCTCTGTGACTCTGTGGCTGATTAGTTACATATTATTAATTATGTGAAAAAATTACATTATGGTTTTCACGGGTATAGTTCAAATCCAAAGAAAGTACGATGATATTCAAGATTTCATCCAGGCTCTCATTTTTGAAAGAAGCAGTGAGATGTCGTGATCCCAACGTTGAATCAGCTAATTGGCAATCTAAATTGTACCAGCGCTTCAAATGAACCATAACATCGCTCAACCGTGTGTTATCAAAGATCAGTTCGTTTCTGATCCATGCCAGGTATTTATCAGTATCCACAGTTTTAGGAGTTGATGGTGCGCTTCCCTGTGTCAGGCTGCTCATCTGGTTTTTTGTAAGAATAGTTTTTTCACTAAAAGCAGAATCGTTGGATTGAAATGCAACCTTACCTTCTGCAACGATCACCCGGACTTCTTTATCCGCTTCCCAGGCGTTTACATTAAACGAAGTTCCCAAAACACGCACTTTTGCTTGTGCGGTGTTCACAATAAACGGCTTGTCAGGATTGGGGACGACTTCAAAATAGGCTTCACCGTCCAAATATACTTCCCTGGATTTTTCCCAGGATTCAGGAGAGAACCGTAACTTACTGGCAGCGTTCAGTTTTACTTTTGTACCGTCGGATAAATTAATTTTAACCTGCTGCCCGTTTTCGGTGATAATCTCCTGTTTTCCTGAATCGGAAGCTGCGCCATTCAGAACGCCAAAATGGTTCAGCGATAAATAACCGCTAAGAGCAATTAAAGCGAATACGGCTGCAATTCGGAACGCCACAGCAAATGATGAGCGACGTCCCCATACCTGTTGTTGCTTCTCGAAACGAGGAGTTGGAGGACTCATGGGTAAAATTCGAGTATCTTTTGAGATCGCTGCTTTATCGGAAAAGTTCTTCCAGGCAGCTTCCACATCCCAGGCGACCGGTGACTTGCTGGATTCAGTCCAGACTTTTTTCATAGAATCAACAAACCGGGCATTTGATGGTTCTGTTTTTTTCCAATCTTCCATCTCTTTTTTTTCATCGTCAGAACATTCGCCGGCAAAATAGCGGGCAAACTTCTTCCAATCGATTTGGTTTTTCATTTTTAAAAAGCCTTTCAAATTAATTAATAAATGTATGCATGCATGCATTAAGGGGGTGGGATAAAATAAGTTATTCATTTTGATCTCACAAGTCATTATTTATCAGTCTTGGGAAAATTTAGAATGTCCAAGTTATTCTATCCAACCCCTAAAACAGAAACTGTTTCTATAATAATAAACAACTGAAACTGGTTTTACCCCTACAAATATTTTGGTTAGTGGTGGATTGGTGATTGGTGAGTGGTTTGTAGTGAATTGAGTTGGGGACTGGTGATTGGTAAATTGGTGATTAGTGGATTAGTGATTGGTTAATTAGTAAAATAGTGATTGGTAATTGGAAAAAGGTGGATTGTTGAATTTAATTGTTGATATTATGCTTCTTAAACCAATCTCCAGTAACAAATAATAAATACCAATAACAAATAAATACCAATCACCGATAACCAGTAACCAGTAACCAATCACAAAAAAGGTGCAAGAATTCTACGGAGAGTTTTAAGCGCTCTGCCCATTTGGGTTTCTACGGTTTTGATGGAAATATCCAAATTGTCGGCGATATCGGTGTAGGTCATACCTTCCTGGCGATTCAGGTTGAAAATTAAGCGGCATTTTTCCGGCAGCTTGTTTACAGCGTAGGATACGGCTTTATGAAGCTCTCTTCCGTGCAGTTCATCTGCGGGTGTGATATCGGATTGAATTTCTACAACCGCTTCAGAATCGAATATTTTTTGTTTTCTGGTTTGATGTTTCAAATAATTTAAGGAATGGTTCTTTGCTGCTTTGTACAAATATGACTTGATAGTACCGTGAGGTTTCCATTTTTCATGATTCTCCCAAATTTTTAAAAAAATATTCTGGACAATTTCTTCAGCAGCTTCTGTCGATTTGGTGTACTGATAGACAAAGCCACACAAACTGGCGTAATAAGTTCGAAACAGCGTTTCAAAAACAGAAGCATCACCGTTTTGAATACTCTCTATCCATTGACCGTTTTCAATTGGTTGTTTTTCTTCTGGGAGTTGTGATTTAAATTTGAGAATATTCATGATGTAAAAATGTAATGGAAATGTTGGAAAATTGCAAGTGTTTTTTTCTGAAGTGATTGTCTATATTCTTTTATTGCCACGAAGACACGAAACCACAAAGAAAAAAACAATAGAAGTAAATATTACTATTGATTGATAACACGAAACGTTTTCAAAATTCATTTTACTTTATTTTTTTGTGCCTTAGAGCACTCTTAAAAGTGCTTCGCCTTATTGATAAAAATTTATAAATAATTCATTAATACTTTTTCTACCCGGGAATAAAACGCTATTTAAAATTGTCTAATAAACGAAAAAAGAAAAAATTAAACTTGAGAATTTCAGGAGCCTATTATGAGCCAAAATACACATCAAATAAAATCTAATCAAATCAAAAGTGATGACCTGGCATTTTCTGCATTTTTGAGAATGAAAGGTTATCAACTCATCAAATTGAATCAGAACAAATCAAAGAGCAGCTTTACATTTGAAATAGGAAAGGAAGATGCTCAAGGATTAAAAATGACATTCATCAATAGTAGTTTTTTAACTTATTATAATGAATTGAGGAATTTGAAAAAATTAATTTAACGGAGGTTCAAAATGAAAAAATTAATTAATCTTTTAAGCGTAGCCACATTAGTGGCATTATTGATTCTGAGTTTAAGCAACGATCTATTTGCCCAGCGCCAGAGACCAAATCGAGATGGAGGTCGTCAACATCCAGCCTTCGGACAGCAACATGGCGGATTCTGGTCAGAATTAAATGAAGAACAAAAACAGGCTTTGCAGCAGAAAATCGAAGAGCTGCGCGCCAGTGGGGCTTCACGGGAAGAAATCCACGCAGTCGTTGTTGAAATGCTGGAAGGCTGGGGGATTGAAGCGCCGGAACGTCCTGGAGATGGTCAGCGAAACAAACGTTTTGGTGGAGGAAGAGATGGTATTTTTTCTCGATTAACTGAAGATCAAAGAAAAGCTGTTCACGATAAAATCGAAGAACTACATGGTCAGGATGTTTCCAGAGAAGAAATTTCAGCAGCTATTGCCGAACTGCTTCAATCATGGGGAATCGATGTTCCTCAAGATTTTGGAAAAAGATTTGGCAGAAGAGGGCATCACGAAAATCCGCTATTTGCTCAATTAACGGAAGAACAGAAACAAACAATAAAAACCAAAATGGATGAGTTGCGCGCACAAGATATTTCACGTGAAGAAATTACTGCAGCTATTGCCGAATTGTTAACCTCCTGGGGAATCGATGTTCCTGAAAATTTTGGAGAAAGGTTTGGCAGACGAGGTCCGCAAGGGAATCCATTGTTTGCCCAGTTATCAGAAGAACAAAGGAAAGCGATTCAGGGTACAATTCAGGAACTCCGCAGCCATGAAGTGCCCCGGGAAGAAATCGCTGCCGCAGTAGCTGAAATGCTGGAAGGCTGGGGGATTGAAGTACCCGAAGGTTTTGTGGAAAACTTTGGCAAACATAGACCACGATTTCCTTTCCCCGGAATCTGGCAACAACTTTCTGAAGAACAGAAACAAGTCATAAAAGACCTGACCGCCACCATGAGAGAAAACGGCGCAACACGAATGGAAATCCGCCAAGCAGTCCGGGAAAAACTGGAAGAGTTCGGTTTTGAATTACCTGAAAGAGGTAAGGGACAAAGACCGGGGCAGCCGGAACCTCATAAACAAGGAAAATTGGAAAAACAAGGAAAAGGTCAATTTAACGCTAAAAATTATCCCAATCCGTTCAACCCGGAAACCAATATTCAATACACGCTGCAAAATCCGGAATATGTAAGCTTGAAAATTTACAATATGCAAGGACAGCTCATTCGATCATTGATCAGTGAAAATCAAGGCGTTGGAGATTATTCGGTAAAATGGGATGGTACCAATGATACTGGTACGAAAGTCGTGTCCGGTGTGTATATTTATAAGTTGAATGTTGGAAAAGATACATTCAGTGAAAAATTAATGTTGATGAAATAAGATGTTTTGTTCGGGATCAATGAAAGGGCAGTTAATTTTAAATTGTTGCCCTTTTTTTTATTAAGATGGGAAAAATTTAAAATCGATTCACTACCGGACACTTTTTAAATTGTGTATAGAGAGCCTGTCATTCCCGCACCACAGGCATTCCCTACGGTCATACCACAGGCACTTCCTTCGGTCGCATGTTTTTAGCGGGAATCTCCTAAATATTGATCAAATGGATGCCCGATAGTCCGCAACTGATAACGCCATATGGCATGAAAAAAAATAAAAAATAAGCCATATGTCGCTATCACAGTTTGTGCCATATGCCACATATTGTATAGTTCAGTATGGTGTGTCATATGGCACAAACTTAAGGCGGACGACATGTAGCTAACTAATTTACAGCCCTGACATAAAGCAACTATCTCATAGTGTTTTATCTTTGCAACAGGATATGGAAATTTTCATATTTAATTGCTTTTTACTTAATCGCAGAAATTTTTACTGCCCATGCATAATCACAGGGTGGATTCTTTTGAACAGATTCCGGTATCTCAACAAAGAAACCATTTCCCACAGGCTCCCAATTCAAAGTACCTTTGACCCCCAACATCGTTAATTCCACTCCTTTTTCCGGCTGAATTGATGACAACCAAATTTTTGAAGGCGGTGTTTTTTCTTCATTACCTGCCAAATAGATGGCGTAAACAGAGCCGTCTTTCTTTTTAGTTAAACACACCTTACCTTCTTTGTATGGTGCGATGGCTTGGGTTTCATAAATGGCTTCGCTGTTAACCTTCATCCACTTTCCCATCTCTTTCAATAATTTGTACGCGCCATCGTGCCAGGTGCCATCGGGCCCCGGCGCAATATTGAATAATAAATTTCCGCCTTTTGCTACGATATCAACCAACAAATGCACCGCTTCTTTTCCTGATTTATATTTTGCATTTGGCACCCATGACCAGCCGCCGCCGGCAATTATGCAGGACTCCCATGGATAAGGCAGTTCTTTGTCTGGTACACGATTTTCTGGTGTTAAATAATTTTGGTTTTTGCCTTTTACAGCGCGGTCAACCACAATCAATCCTGGTTGTTTTTCCCGGACTTTTTCTACCAACTCGTCCATACGGATATCCTGGTTAACAATGGTGTTTTTTACGAAACCTGACTTGAGTCTTTGAAGCTGTTTCCTGTAAAATTTTTTCACTTCTTCTGTTGAAGTCTTTGCCACCCATCCGCCGTCCAACCATAAAATATCCACTTTGCCATAATCTGTCATCAATTCCATAATCTGGTTGTGGGTAAACTGGACGAACTTTTCCCAACGTTCAGGATATTCTTCAGGATCATAATTAACATTTCTGTCCATTGGCGGGAAATACGGATGCCAATAAAATCCATTATGCCAATCCGGTTTTGAAAAATAAGCGCCTGTCCACAATCCCTGTTTACGGAATGAATCGAAAATCTCTTTTGTTACATTTGATTTTTTATGGGAGTGAAAAGGTGTTTTTTTACCAGTAATTTTATAATCCGTTTCTTTGCTATCAAACATGCAAAAGCCGTCGTGATGTTTTGTTGTAAAAACAACATAACGCATGCCGGCATCTTTCGCTGCCTTTGCCCATTTGTCGGGATCAAATTTTACCGGGTTAAAAGTTGTCTGCAGGTTTTCATACTCTTTTTTATACTCAAAATAATTATTGAAATTTTCGCCCTTAAACCGCCGGCACCAGCCATGATCTTCGGGACATAACGACCATGATTCCACAATACCCCACTGGCTGTATGCTCCCCAGTGCATGAGCAGTCCAAATTTCAGACCCTGCCACTGTTCAAGTTTTTTCAAAACCAGCGGATCAGTTTCAGGTACATAATCCGTTTCATGATGTTGGGCGAAAAGTAATCCATGCAGCATAATCGTTACAAAAAATAACATAGCTATTCGTTTCATTTGTCCTCCTACTGGTTAGTATTTAAAAAGTTATTTTCTTGCACTTTGGAAAAAAAATATCGACTTTGATGACAACCGCAAAATATTAGGTCGAGATCAAGATCGAGATCAAGAAAAAAATTAAATGATTTTTCTTGATCTTGATCCCTGTGCTCGAAGAGTATCGACACCTGTACCCGAAGGGTATTGATCTTTTCTTGTTGCAATAGTTGTCTCAAACAAACGTATCATTTCAGCATATAGAGATTCTGGTTTCTTCAGATTGGGTCATCAAACCAATGGAAACTTATTATGAAAATAATCCAGCATAACACGATAATTCTCCAATGGTATGCCTTTAAAAATGGTATTGCTTGAACTGTAAATATAGCCGCCTCCTTTAGGGCCATACGTGAGCGCGTATTCAGCTGATTCAATAATTTTTTCGATGGGGCCATATTGCACTGCGCCACAATCCACATTGCCCATGAGTGCAATTTCCCCATAGGTCAATTTTTTGACTTCCGCAATGTCCATTCCAGCCAAAGGATCGATTGACTGCAAACCATCAGGACGGATATCGAGGAGATCATCCATGATTGGCAAAAGATCGCCGTCTGTATGATAAATGACAGGTACACCGTTTTTTTGGATAAAATCAACCAGTTCTTTGAGATACGGAAAAATGAATTCCCTGCAATGTCTTGGTGAAATAAACGGCCCCTGGTTATGGGCGATATCGCTGGGTACGACAATAAAATCACAGCCGGCATCGATAAGACGTTTCGCCCGATCCAGTGAAGAATCCATGAGTGAACGCGCCCATTCATGCAGTTTTTTTGGATTTTCATAAAGATCGACCGAAAACTGCATATAATCAGAAACCGTTTCAATACTGATACACGCCCCCCAAATCATGCTGGCGATGGGAATATCGTCACCCAGTTCTTTTTTCAGAAAAGGAAAAAACTCATACTCGTGCGAAGGACTAAAAGAAGCCACTGCATCCCATTGAAAGGCTTCCACTGTTTTCGCATAAATTTCAGCGCTTCTAACAAAGAGAATTTCCTTCCCGCTCGTTGAAGTAGCCTGCTGCCACTCTTCCTGCGTGACTGCCTTTAATCCAAAGGCTTCTTCCTCCAATTCAAAATGCAATTCAAAATGTGGCGGTCTGTCCGGTTCTTCAAATTTAAGCGCTTTGAAAAACCGCTGTCGTTGAGTTAGTGGTTTTCTTGTCATTTTCAATTACTCTCAATTTTCTGAACATCTTCGCGGTACAATTCAATTGGGCCTTTCAGCAATACAGCAATAACTGTCACCTGCTCATCCAACACTTTTTCAGGAACATCGATATAAATTAATCCCGGGACTGAACTCCAATAAGCCTTCATTTTGATATCCCACGCGAGTTTAGTCCCGTTACCAA
Source organism: Candidatus Zhuqueibacterota bacterium (assembly GCA_016783825.1). GTDB lineage: Bacteria > Zhuqueibacterota > Zhuqueibacteria > Thermofontimicrobiales > Thermofontimicrobiaceae > Nigeripontimicrobium. Next base: position 15,669 of record JADHVV010000008.1, read on the forward strand.
CAATCCATATTCGGTTGATCTGATTTTTAATTCCCTTCAGCACAACAGACCCATTGGGTTTGTGAGGCAGATATAAATACAAAATTTCACGATTTTTTGAGAGTGCAGTGGCACCGTAAAAATGATCTTTGGGAATACCGGCTCGTGTACCATAAATTGCTTCTTTATGTTTTTGAGTCCATCTGCCTAATTCTTTCAGAATTTGAACTTGTTCCTTTGGAATAGTCCCGTCTGCTTTGGGCCCAATATCCAGCAACAGGTTGCCGCCCATCCCAATGCAATCAACCAAAATGCGGATGACTTGATTGGGTGTTTTGTAATTGTGGTCATTGTGTTGAAAGCCCCATGAATCGTTCATGGTCATGCACAGTTCCCACCACAGGCTTTTGGGACGCGTCACTGGTAAACCTTGCTCCGGCGTGGCATAATCACCATAGCCCTGCAACCGGGAATTGATGATTACATTTGGATTCTTATTAAGCAGCATTTCCCGGATTTCTTTTGCTTTCCATCGTTCAGCGCTCTGCTCCCAATCGCCATCAAACCAAACCAGGTCAGGATTATATTTTTTCGATATCTCTTCAATTTGTCCCAGGTTGAACTTAACAAAATTAGCCCAACGCAACGAATCATTCTCGTATCGTTTTTTATTTCGCAAATGATTCGGATAATCCATGTGCGACCAATCCAGCAGTGAATAATACAATCCAACTTTCAAATCATTTTTACGCAGCGACTTGACCAAAGGCTGAATCAAATCCTTACCAACAGGAGTTTTATTTACAACATTCAAATCACCATACTTACTATCCCAAAGCGCAACGCCATCGTGATGTTTGGAAGTCAGCACAGCGTACTGCGCTCCGCTTTCTTTAATCAACTTCACCCATGCTTTAGGATCATAATTTTTTGCAGTGAAATTGTTTAGTTGTTTCATATAATCATCGTAGGTGATATAACCATTAAAAAATGACCATGACTCATCGATGCCGTTCACCGCATAAATGCCCCAATGGATAAAAATCCCTAATTTAGCGTCCTGAAACCATTGTAAGCGTTCTGCTTTTTGTTCCGGTGTTTCAGGTTGTTCTGCAAAAAGGTAAACATTCAGAAAAGTCATAATCATCAGAATCAAAATTGTTATTTGGTTTAGTCTGTTCACTTACTACTCTCCTTAAATTAAAAAATATTTAATCTGTACAAATAATTTTTCTTCGTTTTCGCTTCAATCATAACACAAATAAATCTTAATCATTCCTATAAACAGGATAAATATCCCTGGGAATATTCTTATAATCCAGCGTAGCCAAATCTGCAGGCCCCCAGCCAGGAGCATCAACCTCAATAATTGCTCCTGCAAATCCGGTTTCATGATAGCCTCTCCTAAAATGAACCCTGGATTTTAGTACAATTATCTCGAGACTTTCAAGATTTATACCCAGTGGTTTAAAAATGTTGGTGTCGGTTATCTGCATTAAATGTTCAGTCAGAATTACAAAATTATTTTCACCAAATTTAATTACAACAGAAGCATCGCGTCTGTATTCACCAATAAAAGTAATCTTGCCTTCAATATGGACTGGATTACCAGCAAACTTATCCGAATAGCCACCAACATCAATGCTGATTTTATCGCCGACTTTGTGATTAGCTAATATCTTTTGAATAGCTTTTTCATCACGGAGTGTAGTTATGCAAAAGTCCTTTGCTACCTGACTGATCAATTCTTCAAGTATTTGTGAAGAACCGCCTGTCCTGTCGCTGTGATCGGCAATCACCACAGGAATCTTTCCATCCTTAACAGCCTTGATAGCCAATGCTACACCTTCTCTTGTTTTGGGCAGCTTTTTTCCAGCGAATTCCTTTCTCACCCGCCAGATGTAATCAGACATATCATTTGCGATTTTGTCAGCCAATTCCTGATCGTTATTGGTAACAACCATCACCGTAGCGCCAACATCAGGCACATCAGCATAAGCGAATCCAAACGCCACCGAGACATAAACATCTTTAATTCGGCATTCCCAGCGGCGGGCGCGCTCCATAATGTCCATGGCAGGAGAAACTCCAGTTCCCTGGAAAACACTGGGCGTAATGATCCCTGGTTTTCTGGTTGCCATAGTTGGTTTATAGTTTCCGCGAATAGTATTAATCATAACCCTGGCACAGCGCTCACCTTGTAGTGTCGTATCGTAATGCGGGTATCTTTTGACAATAAAAACAGCATCAGCAGCATCCGAAAGTTCATGATCTACATTGCCATGAAGGTCTAACGTTACCATTATCGGAATATCACCCACAACTTTCCGAACCTTGCGGACAATTTCTGCCTCGGGCTTGGGAATGCCAGTAACCGCCATGGCACCGTGAAGCGACAGAAAAACGCCATCAAGGGTGCCGGCATTTTTTAATTCTTCGCAAAATATATTTGTGTATTTGTCAAACACTTCTTGGGTATTCCAGCTTCCAGAAGAACCACCGCGTGAACTTCGGGGAGAAGTAAGGGGAACCAGTTCAATGCCGCCGAATTCTTCACACATCGTCTTAAATCCGCCAATGTAATCCCTGTCTGAATCCAAAAAATCCTTTGTCGGTTTGCCAAAAAATTCCCAATCTTTTATGGTCGTTGGTCGAGGGCAGAATGTACAGGTCTCGTGTGAAAAACTGGCTACTGCGATTCGGATGGGTTTATCTTTTTTTACTCCATCCTGGCAGCTAAAGATAATGACGGATATTAAAAATGTTATGAATAAGAAGAATTTAAATAAAGCTTTTTCTTTCCACCAAAATTCAAAGTTTCTTTTTTTACTGCTCATTGATTTTTCTCCTCCATTCAGCCTATAATCGTCGTTCATCAAAACTGTTGACATTTTTAAATTACGAATTTATAAGAAAAGAACAAAATCCAATTTTCAAATTTGAATGATTGTTGAAAACATCATGGCGTAAATATCTATTCTGGTTCATCCAGGTTGGGATTTGGAATTTCCATTTGAACACTACTTCTCAAACGTTCCTTTCACCATCACTTCCTTATTTTTTAATAGAACCCGTCCTTGAGCAATCACAGTGTCTATTTCAAGATCTTTATCCAATAAAACAATATCTGCATCTTTGCCCGCCTGAATACAACCTTTATTGTTTAATTTCAAATTCCGTGCTGGATTTGAAGTAACAACCTGCAAGACCACCTCGATGGGAATTTTCTTTTTTATTATTGCATTTCTGGCTTCCTCAAAAAGCGAGGCGACTTCTCCGACTTTTAGCCCAATACACTCTCCCCTTTCATTAAACACTGGCAGACTACCCTGCCCATCGGATGAAAAACTTATATTTTCAGCAGGCACACCCTGTTCCAACGCCATAGCCAGCAGTTCGCTGCAATGCTCACCTTTATTGTCGCCAAAATCCCGAACGTTACTTGTTGTAAAATCAATAAGTCCGCCATTTTTAGCATACCTCACTGAGGCTTCAAATAAACCAACATTTCTCCCGGCGTGAGTTGGAATAAATTGAGTCGCTGGGATTTCTGTTGTTTCAATTATTTCCTCTAATAATTTAAGCTTTCTGTTCCCGTCTCCCATGTGAATATTTACAATCCCAGCTTTCCCCGAAAGCATTCCCCCACGCCGGGCAGCTGAAGCAATTTTGGTTAGCTCTTCAATAGTCGGTTGTGATGATCTGTGGTCTGATAGCGCAATCTCTCCAACGCCGATTATTTTGTCAATAAAAATAATATCTTCCTGGATTGAACCTAAAAGCGTTTTAACCGGCACTTGATATGAGCCGGTATATACGTAACATGTTATTCCTTCTTCTTCCAATCCCCTTGCTTTCGCGATTAAATTGCTCATTGTCCGTGTTGTTCCATCTGTTCCCAGACAGCCAACCACAGTAGTTACTCCGGCTTTAATAATATCACTCAACATAATTTCAGGCGTCCGGGTTTTAAAACTGCCCTCTCCGCCGCCGCCAATAATGTGAACATGGCTGTCAATTAACCCGGGAATCAATATTTTTCCTTTAGCATTAATTGTCTCGATTTCAAAATTTGTTTTTAATTCTATATTTTCCTGAACACAACCTATTATATCCGCTGCTATCAGGACATCCTTTTTCTCAATATATTTCGGAGCGTAAACTTCAGCATTTTTTATTAATTTCAGGGACTTATTGACAGCCATTAATTATTCTCCTTTAACATTCATTCTGATCGAGTGAATCGTTTTCCTGTCCGTAATGAAAAGCTTGCTCCTATCCTTGCCCCAGAAACAGACATTGGTTGGCATTTCAGGAACCTGAATGTCACCTATTTTTTTTCCTTCCTTATCGAAAATTGAAACCATGAAATAAGGTTCTCTTCTCGGTGATGTGATGTAAATATTTCCTTGCACATCAATGGTCATACCATCAGAGCCTTCAAGACAGAAGAATTTTTTATTCGATAATGTGCCATCTTCATTTATCACGTAAACCCAATTTGAATCGGCACCGCGATCCGCAACGTATAAATTCTTTCCACCTGGTGTGCCAACAATGCCATTGGGACGAACCATATTTTCGATCACTTTTATCAACTGCTCTCTATTTGGTGTCAAATAAAATACATACTCACCGTCCAATTCCAGATCGCTGCGATCACCATAGCGCGGATCAGTAAAATATATCCCGCCTTTCGGATCGATCCACAGGTCATTTGGACTGTTCAACTTTTTGCCTTCAAATTGGTTTGCTAATACAGTGATGTTACCCTGTGGATCAATTGAAGTCAGCCTGCGGTTGCCGCCTTCGCAAACAATGAGATTTCCATCTTTGTCAAAAGCCAATCCATTTGACCGTCCGGAGTTTTCACGAAATGTTGATAACGTAGCAGCATTTGTCCATTTGTAGATTCGGCTGTTGGGGATATCGGAAAAGTAAACATTGCCATCTTTATCAGCGACTGGTCCTTCTGTGAAAGCAAAACCATCGGCGAGTTGTTCGAGTTGAGCGTTTTCAGTTACAGGGCTGATCTTTTCATTTTTAGCACAAGCGATTAACAGCGCAAATATTGATAATAGCAGAAATGCTTTTTTGATGTTCATTTTTTCTCCTTTGAATTATTGCCTTAAGTTCAAATTTTCTGTAGTTATTTTTTTTCACAGCAAAGCAGCGGAGAACGCAAAGGGTAAAAGTCGACTATATTTTTTTTGTGGTCTCCGCGGCTTTGCGGCAAACATTTTTTGAAACCGAGAGTTTATGGGAATACATGAACAAAACAACTTACTTCAAATATAAATAAATATATCAATAAAGCAAGTATTTTTTATGAGGGCAAGCTGTAAAAAGATATAAATTAGATGAAACATGAAGATAAAAAATCGATAAAATGATTGGAAAATATAAACCATTTTACCGTAAGAAGATTCAATCCACAATGAAGTTTTTAATCGATTAATCTTTTCGCTGCTGATGTCTCAGATATTCATCTCTGGTAACAATCCCCACATCTCCCTCATAAATACCGCCTTTATTGCCAAAATCAAAAATACGAACAGCAATTAAATTTTCCCTGTTCGCCTTAATAAGAGTTGGCGGAATAAAATAAGCCCGTTCTTTTTTATAATATTCTCCAGCCAGGTTTTCTTTTTTTAAGTCTTTCACATTAAAATTGCCTGTACTGCCAATCAAAGTCCCATTGAAATAAACCGCATCAATATCGTTAATCTTACCAAGCATTAAAATGAGTTTGGAACTGGCAAGACTACTTTTAATTACAACCCTTTTTCGATACCAGGCAAAACCATCAAGATCAGGATAGCCTTCATCTTCCCAGCGTGCTGGAACTAAAATATTCTTCCATTTTTTAGTGTTTAAAACAGGCGATGAATTTTTTGAAAAATCCCCAGCGGAAAATATCCATTTCCCTGATAAATCAATGGATAAATTAACATAATCTTTTCGCGAATAAATACCAATGTTACCTTTATAAATTCCACCGGCGCCGTGTTTGTCGTAAACTTTTACTGCCAGGACATTTATTCTTCCCGGTTTTATTATCCCTTCAGGTAAGGGATAACAGCGTTTAATATTATAAGCAGTCCGGTAATTTGGCGGTAACACACCCCGTCCGCCAATAAACACGCCGTTTAAATACACACGATCAACATCGTCTATTCTGCCCAACTTCAAATACAGATGATCTGTTTGCATTTTATGGGGCGCTTTGAAACTGATCCGATACCAGGCATAACCATCATAACCCGGGAATCCCTGGTCTTCCCAACGACTGGGCACTTGTATTTTCTCCCAGTTTGAATCGTTAAAATTTGGTCGGGCAAAATCTTGATTATCTCCGATTTCAATACGCCATTCACCTTTCAGATCGATTACTTTTTCCAAATCCATTGCCACACTCGATCCGTAGAAGACCAGAAATATTATAATAACATGAAAAACTTTCATGGATTCTCCAAAATATTAGAAAAAATCTTATCCATTTAAAGTAGAAATATTAACGATTATAAGTGTCATTTAGGGGTAATTAAATGTAAAAAAATGTAATGTAGTGATGTCAGTTGATTCAATAATTTCAGGGAGCAGGAAATCGTGTTTGCTTACCCTTGTCTCTAACGCGAATTTGAAGTTTGTTGTATTGTCTTCTAAATGAAGGATTTTTTATTCATCCGAGGATGTTAAACCTGCGGAGATGATTTATTTTACAATAATAAAACATCTACGATGTTTTCATTCAAAAATATATAGATAACGAATCTATGGTAATAGTTCAGCGTGGTCTTAAAAATCATTATGAGGGAGCTTGCGACCGAATGACATTCACTCTACGAATGGCTAAACTATTACAATCTATGCAAAATTCCATTATATTTGAATCAGAAAAAAAATGATTACCTCGTAGAGGTAATATTATTGTAAAAAAAGGTCGATCCCAAAAATCAAAATCTTCGTAGAAGATTAATTATTACGAACTTCTTTTTTAATAAAAATATGTAACCACTGAACAGTGACAAATAATGTTAAAAATATCATTGACAATCGCCTTAAAATTTGCTATATTAATTTGTCAATATGACCATTTGATTGGATTTGTTATGGAAACAATAGAAATAAAAATACAAGTTCCAAGAGAGATATTAAAAAATATTCCTGATATTTCAAAATACACTTATGAAAAATTTGTACTTGGACTTTATCTTGATGAAGAGATAAGTACTGGGAAAGCAGCAAGAATGCTTAACATGCCACAAGACAAATTTCTTGAGTTCTGCGGTAAAAATAACATACCTTATTTTCGTTCCACACCTGAAGAAATTCAGACTGAAATTCAAATTATGGTTGGATTATAAAAAGTGATTGTCGTTTCAAATACATCTCCAATAATTATCCTTTTTTATGCACAAAAATTAAATATTTTACACGAATTATTTAAAACTGTTAGGATTCCTCCTGCCGTTTTTTTTGAACTAACCAGCCAATCTGCGAGCGAACAACTTCGTTCCACAATTAAAAAGTGTCCCTATATTATAGTTGAATCTTTAGATGATGTTGAATTAAATTTAGAACACAAGCTCGATATAGGTGAAATTGAAGCAATTAAATTAGCTAAACAAATGAATAGTGACATATTATTGTTAGATGATAAGCGTGCACAAAAAGAAGCTGCTATACATTCAATACCTTATGCATCATCTTTTGCTTTATTAGTTAAAGCTAAACAAAAGGGAATAATTACCAACATGAGTGAAACTCTTGAATTATTAAAAAAACATGATATTTATCCAAACAAAGAGTTAAAAGAATTTATAAATTTTTTAACGGATTAATAAGCATTTGGGCAAATTATGACCATGCAAAAAAAACTCTATCTGAAATAAACTCCATTGCTGTTAATATATTATGTGAAAAAATTGGGCTGGTAAATACGATTCGATTTATTAATCTATTTTCCAAAGGATATGGGAATTACACTGAAGAACGCGATCAGCTTTTCGGTAAAATGACATTAAATGATGCTATTAGTGAGATAAAAAAAACGAGGAAAAATGATTAACATGATGATTAATTTTATCATTAAATAAAAAGAATACACATCCGCATTACAAATTCCACCAACAACTCATTCCACAAACTTATACCCGAGCCCATAAACCGTAAAAATATGCTTCGGCTCCATAGGATCTGTCTCTATCTTTTTTCTCAATTTTGCAATATGGTTGTCCACGGTTCTTGTCGTTGGAAAATTGTCATATCCCCACACATGGTCTAAAAGTTCGGAACGGCTGATAATCCTCCCCTCATTTTTGACAAAATATTCCAGCACCTCAAATTCTTTGAAAGTCAAATCCACTTTTCCGTTTTCATCAGCAGCAGTTAGTTTTTCAAAATTTGCTAATAATTTTCCAATTTTGTAGTTTGTTTTATTCGTCTTTGGTTTGGCAGCGTATCTCCGCAATACTGCATTTATCCTGGCGATCAGTTCCCGAACACTGAAGGGTTTGGTGATATAATCATCGGCGCCAAGTTCCAAACCAAGAACTTTATCAATTTCCTGGCCTCGGGCTGATAAAAAGATTATCGGGATCGAAATTTCATTGGAACGAAGTTCACGACACACATCATAGCCGGATTTATTTGGCAGCATGATATCAAGAATAATCAAATCAGGAGAAAATGAATAGACCGACTTTATTCCTTCATCCCCATCAAAAGCAATGGAGACCTCATGACCCTCGAATTCAAAATTATCCTTTAAACTGTTTGCCATTTCAACTTCGTCTTCAACAATTAATATTTTTGCCATTTTTATACCTATTTAAAATTAATAAAAAAATGTTGCCACAAAGTCTCAAAGGCACAAAGAAAAAAAATCATAACTATTCATTGAAAAGAAACTTTGTGTCTTCGTGGCAAAAAAATTTTACGCATAAATCAAGCAACAGGAAAAATCAAACTAAAAGTGCTGCCCTCACCAGGTTTGCTCTTCAAGATAACTTTTCCCTTATGAATTTCCATGATATGTTTGACTAAACTCAACCCAAGACCGCTGCCTTTGGTATTATGCACCAGGCTATCCCCAATGCGATAAAATTTATCAAAAATCTTTTTATGCTCTGATTCAGGAATTCCAATGCCAAAATCCTGGATCGACACCACGACTGCTTTCTCCTGCTTATTTAAAGAAATAATAATGCGTTTTTCATCTTTTGTAAATTTAATTGCATTGTCGAGTAAATTAACAATTGCCAGTTTCACTGCTTCTTCATCAATTTCAATGACAAGTAAATCTTTTGCGATCTTTTTCTGCAAAACAAAACCTTTTTGCTCAATGTGGAAGCGATAGATTTCCAATGTATTAGTTACCAGTGCAGAAATGTCAGTCGGCTTGAGATTAAACTCTTTTTTATGTGATTCGATCCGGGAGAAATCTAAAATGTTGTTTATCAGTTGTGTTAGCCGGACACTCTCATTCATTATTGTTTGGTAATAGTGCATCCTTTTTTCTTTCGTCCTCACCCGCCCCATTTCCAGCATCTCTGCCTGCATTTGAATGAGCGCCAGCGGGGTTCGCAATTCATGCGAGACATTTGCCACGAAATCCGTTTTCATTTGTGCCAATCTCATTTCTTTATATACATTTCTTATTAGATAATAAAGACCGAATATTAACACGAAATTTACAAGAACAATATAGACTAAATTTCTCTGCGTGCGCGTTCTTGAAATCTGATCCAGTGTCGTGCCCTGTATTTTTATCAAAAGTTTGAGCGAAGGCAATATCCAAAGTTTTTCATCTCTTTCAAATTTAATATTGTTATTTTCCGAGTTGGAATAAATGACTTCATCTGTATTCATCTCCCGAACACCAAAGATGAAATCACCCTCATCCATCTCATCAAACTTCCGGGCGATAATATTATTCACAAAGGAAATGTTATCAATAAAAATTCCTGCTAAAGGTGTTTCCTCCTTTTCCATTTTGATATTAATCAGTGGGAATAAGAGTAAATTTATTTCACGATTATCCCCTAATTTCCAGGGAGTGATAAACGGACGTATATATCCATCTTGTGCATGATTAACAATTCTACCAAGTTCGTTGGATGATTTTTCAATCAATTCCTTTAACCTCTCCTTTTCATACTTTACATTTGGTCTTTTCCCTGAACCGGATTCTCTAAACGCCAGGAATCCTTCAATTTGTTTTTTCTGAATATAAATGCCAGTAATGGAAGGCGTATTATTCATTAACTCAAGCACTGCTTGTATTCCTGCAGAATTTTCAGTCATACTTTTACAAATTTTACAAACGCTTTGAATTTCTGACACCCAGGAGTTAAACACATCCCAGCAATACTGGTTTACAGAAAATAAAATGCTGTTTAGTTGTTGTGTGTAAATTGATTGGATCAGTGCTTCATCTTTCTCCCGCTCTGCAAATTGAAAAATTGTGTAGCTGGTTAGCGGCGCTAATAAGGCAATGATAACGATGATGACGATTTTTGTTGTGAACTTTTTTCGCATGATGCACTTTATGAATTTTGAGGATTGGATTAACCCCGTTAGATAATAGTATATCAATTAATCAGAAAAATTTTTCAGATTCATATCTAACGGGATTAAATCATTTGGACGTTTTTTTAAATTCCGTGGGAGTACGTTTCTGTGAGAGATATATTCTTTTATACTATTAACAAAGTGGTTTTAAGATATATATTCATCGAATTCAGAACATTGAACGGTAATTATGAAAAATCCCTGTTCGTTATTCATAATTCGGTGTTCGATACAGAATGTCCGCCAATTTTTTAAGGCGGATTCGTTATTTTTTTGAATATCGAATAATGAACTCTGAACGTCGAATATCGAACAAAAAAAATGATATTTCCATAAATCTTAAAACCACTTTACGATGAGTATAAACTAATGTCCGAACGTATCAGTAACGCTACCTCACAACTCTTGCGCCTCCCCCTCCGACTAATTTTTTAACTTCTTGCAAAGTTGCCATTGTGGTATCACCAGCAGTTGTCATGGCTAAAGCGCCATGGGCTGCACCATATTCCACTGCTTGCTGAGGATCCTGCAGCGCCATCATTCCGTAAATAAATCCCGAAGCAAAACTGTCACCGCCACCTACCCGGTCTAAAATTTCCAATCCGGATCGGTGAGTCGCTTCATAAAAATTACCATCTGCCCAGCAAATTGCGCCCCAGTCGTTTACTGTGGCAGTTTTAACACCTCTCAATGTTGTCGCCGTTGCTTTGAAGTTGGGGTATTCTTTTACGACTTTCTCAATCATATTCTTGAAGCTCGAAACATCCAACTCGTTCAAATTCTCATCCACTCCTTCAACTTCAAATTTGAGACAGGCTGTGAAATCTTCCTCATTGCCGATCATTACGTCAACATATTTAGCAATTTCTTTATTCACTTCCTGCGCCTTTTCCAAACCGCCAAAAGCTTTCCATAAAGAAGGGCGATAGTTCAGATCATAAGAAATTATTGTACCGTATTTTTTCGCTGCTTCCATCGCCTCTAATAAGACATCCGGAGTTGTTTCGGACAACGCTGCGAAAATTCCACCGGTATGAAACCAGCGAGCGCCTCTTTTACCAAAAATCTCATCCCAATTGATATCGCCTTTTTTAAGTTGTGAGACTGCTGTATTCCCACGATCGGAACATCCCAACGCACCGCGAATACCAAAACCACGTTCCGTAAAATTCAATCCATTGCGCACATTTCTACCAATGCCATCATAAGGTACCCATTTAATGAATGATGTATCCACGCCGCCCTGAAGAATAAAATCTTCAACAAGTCTGCCAACCGGATTATCCGCAAAAGCAGTTACAACAGCAGTCTTCATTCCAAAACAACGCCGTAAACCACGGGCAACATTATATTCTCCGCCGCCTTCCCAAACCCTGAATTGTCGTGTCGTGTGAATGCGATCCTCGCCAGGATCCAGGCGAAGCATTATCTCACCGAGAGAGATTTCATCAAACTCACATTCCTTTTTTGGTTTTAAATTAAGAGGCATCCAGTTCCTTTATGTTGGTGTAAATGTGTTAATTAAAGTCTGTCCGAAATTTGCTTAATATTTTATTTTTAATAGATTAATAGTGATTAGTTCTTGTAATTATCGAACTCACCCCCCGGCCCCCTCTCTTAAAAAGAGAGGGGGAGTAACACTCTGAAATATAAATAGTTAACCATAGTATAGTTGATCTCCCCCTTCTCTTTTTAAGAGAAGGTTGAAAATGCCCGCAGGGTAGGGCCGGGGGGATGAGTTAAATAAAAACAATTTCTAACACCATTAACTTATTATAATTTAAATAATTACTAACTGCTCGGACAGACACTAATTACAATGCAGAAAAATTCCAAATAACAAATTTCAAAATCCAAATAATTCCCAAATTTCAAAAACCAAATTCCAAACATTATCTTTGACATTGGAATTTGGAAATTGAGATTTATTTGAAATTTGTGATTTGGAACTTGGGATTTTTTAAACTGAAACATATAATCCTGTTAAACAACCTTAAGCTGTATATGTAGAAGACGCCGTATCTCCCCCTCTTCCTGTCCAATTTGTATGGAAAAATTCACCTCGTGGTTTATCAATTCTTTCGTAAGTATGCGCGCCAAAATAGTCACGCTGTGCCTGCAATAAATTAGCAGGTAATTGTTCACTGCGGTAACTGTCATAATATGCTAACGCACTGCTGAATGCCGGAACCGGGATGCCGGCTTCAATTGCTTTGGCGATTACTGTGCGCCACGCGTCCTGGCTGTTTTCGATGATGTTTTTAAAATAATTATCCAACAACAAATTCGGCAAATCCGGATTATTATCAAACGCTTCTTTGATGTTGCCAAGGAATTGCGCACGGATGATACAACCGGCACGCCATAATAATGCAATGCTGCCAAATTTTAAATCCCATTTGTATTCATTGGCTGCTTCTCTCATCAATTGATAACCCTGTGCATAAGAGCAAATTTTTGAGGCAAATAATGCTTTGCGGATTTTTTCGATGAATTCTTGTTTATCGCCATCGAATTTGGGAGATGGACCAACTAATTGTTTTGATGCAGAAACTCGTTCATCTTTAATAGTGCTCATCGCCCGTGCAAACACAGCCATCGCAATGGTCTGTGCCGGGATACCCAGATTTAACGCAGCTAAACTTGTCCACCTTCCGGTGCCTTTTTGACCGGCAGTATCCAGAATTTTTTCGACTAATGGTTCACCGGTTTCTTCATCCTTATAAGCGAGGATATCTTTTGTTATATCGATCAGGTAGCTGTCCAGTTCTCCTTTGTTCCATTCGGCAAAAACTGTCTGCATTTCATCATGTGTCATTCCCAATAAATGTTTCATAATCGCATAAGCTTCAGCGATCATCTGCATATCGCCGTACTCGATTCCGTTATGAACCATTTTCACAAAATGTCCGGCACCATCGTTTCCCAGCCATTCGCAGCAGGGGGAACCATCCGGCGCTTTTGCTGAAACAGCCTGGAATATCTCTTTAACATGCTGCCAAGCTTCTGCTGATCCACCGGGCATAATTGATGGTCCAAGCAAAGCGCCTTCTTCACCGCCTGAAACGCCGGTACCGATATACAACAAACCTTTTTCTTCAACATATTTGGTGCGACGAATGGTATCAGGGAAATGTGTATTTCCACCATCAATGATGATGTCACCTTTTTCAAGATGGGGGCTTACCATGTCTATGAATTGATCAACTGCATCACCGGCTTTAACTAAAAGCATCACTTTTCTGGGGCGTTTTAAACTGGCTACAAATTCTTCAATAGTTTTACAGCCTTTAATATTCTTTCCTTTTGCACGACTTTCCACAAATTTATCAACTTTACTCACAGTGCGATTGAAAACAGACACTGAAAATCCTTTACTTTCAATATTTAAAACAAGATTTTCTCCCATTACTGCTAAACCTATTAATCCAAAATCATTATTTTTCATAATTACACCTCCAAATTATTCTAACGTCAAAATTATAAATTATTTTATAACTATTCAGCTAATTCTTGAATGAATGTCATTCTGAATCCGCCGTCTTTTTGGCGAATGAAGAATCTCACCATATACTAGAAAAATGTAGAATAATTGTCGAGATTCTTCGGTCGCAAGCTCCCTCAGAATGACAGAATAAAAAGACACTGAACAGTTACTATTTTTTATTTCAAAAACGAACTAACTTTTTTCGCCACCAGTTCACCGGTAAATCCAAAATTTTCTGACAGATCAGCATTCGGCGCTGAGGCACCGTATCGATCGATTCCGATTTTTAATACTTGTGATTCTGCAATATCCCCCCATCTCTGCGTAACGCCTGCTTCGACAACAGCAACCGGACAACTATTTGTTGGGATAACTGATTCCCGATATTCCAGAGACTGTGCGTTATAAATTTCCAGGCAGGGCAGAGAAACCACCCGTACTGAATATCCTTCCTGCTCAAGAATTTTCTGGCTATCCAAAGCTACAAATACTTCTGAACCGGTCCCTACCAAAACGACATCTAATTTTTTATCTTTTTCAGCAGAAATGATATATCCGCCTTTTAGAATCGTGTTGTTATCAAAATTTTCTGACCTAAGCAAATTGGGAACGGTTTGACGAGTCAAAGCTAAAACGGTGGGACCTTTTTTGTTTTCCAATGCACTCACCCAAGCCATTGCTACTTCTAAACTATCGGCAGGGCGAATCACTGTTAAGTTTGGAATTATTCTTAAGGCAGCTATTTGCTCGATCGGTTGATGGGTGGGCCCATCTTCGCCAACAAAAATACTGTCGTGAGTAAAAACATAAATGACCTGGATTCCCATCATGGCTGCTAACCGAATTGGCGGACGCATATAATCTGAGAACACCAGGAACGTTGAGCCATAAGGAATGAAACCGCTGTGCAAGGCAATACCATTGAGAATGGAACCCATACCATGTTCCCTGATGCCAAAATGGAAATTCCTTCCGCTAAAATTTTCCGCAGCAATTGCCGGTGAATTTTCAATAAACGTTTTTGTCGAAGGCTCCAAATCCGCAGAACCACCAACAATTCCGGGTACCAGTTCTGCTGCTTTTTGTAAAATTTTTCCTGAACTGGCTCGTGTTGCAAGATTTTTTTCAGGAATGGCGTTGATAAGTTGGTCAGCAAAATTATCCGGCAGATCACCTGATAACATCGCACTCATTTGTTTGGCAAGCTCAGGATTATTTGATTCCCACTGTTGAAATTTTTCCTGCCATTTTTGGTACTCTGCTTTCAGGTCTTCAATCCGCTGATCACAAAGTTCTTTCACCTGTTCGGGGATAAAAAAGGATTCATCCGATGGGAATCCTAATTTTTGTTTTGTTGCCGCCACTTCTTCATCACCCAGAGGGGAACCATGGCTCGATGATGTATCTTGTTTGTTTGGACTGCCAAAGCCGATGTGGGTTTTTGCAATAATTAACGTCGGGCGATTGACTTCATTGATACCATTTTTCAGGGCATCTTCAATTTCATTTTGATTGTGTCCATCAATTTCAAGAACGTGCCAACCATACGATTCAAATCGTTTTCTCACGTCTTCGGAAAAAGCCAAATCGGTGCTGCCCTCAATCGTGATTTTATTATCGTCATAAAAGTAAACAATATTTCCAAGTTTCAAATGCCCTGCCAGGGACGCTGCTTCCGAAGAAACGCCCTCCATTAAATCACCGTCTCCGGCAATAGCAAATATTCGGTGATTGAACAAATCAAATTCATCTGTATTAAACCTTGCGGCAAACATTTTCGCAGCGATTGCCATGCCTACGCCTGTGGCAAATCCCTGTCCCAGAGGTCCTGTTGTCGTTTCAATTCCGGGAAGAAAACCATATTCCGGGTGTCCGGCTGTCCGGCTGCCCCATTGACGGAAAGATTTTAAATCGTCCATTGAAACTTCATATCCAAATAAATGCAGCAACGAATAAAGCAGCATCGATCCATGACCGGCAGACAAAACAAACCTGTCTCTGTTCAGCCAATTTGGATCTTCAGGATTAAATTTTAAGAATTTGTTCCAAAGTACAAAAGCACAATCTGCTGATCCCATGGGCATTCCAGGGTGACCGGAATTCGCTTTTTGAACGCCGTCCACTGCAAGCATTCGGATAGTATTTGCAGCTAATTTTTGTAAATCTTTTTCCATTTCACTCTCCATTTTCTTATATTATTTCCATCTCATTTATTACAATTTTAAATTCTTAACCTGAACCAATTTTTTGATTTTTATTTTACCTTTTAATTCTATTAAAATTACAAACCACATACCCATTTTTTTTAATCAGATCAAAGAATATAAGTAATTTTTCATCCGATGTCAAGAGCATTTCTTTGCCATTTTTGGGAAGATAGATTCGATACAGAGTTAAAATAAAAATCAGGTGGATAGATTATTTGCGGAGCGCTAATTATCAGTATAATTTCAGAACTCCTGACCCATCAACTTCAAACAAAGGGAAAAAGCGAGTTGATCCGTAAATAAATTTGAACGATTCGGAAACTAAATTTCCCGGGACTGATATGAAATTAATTTACAAATTCACGACAATTTGATTTCCGATAGGTCAGGAGTTCTGAAAATAAATAATTAAGTTGATAATGTCAAGTAGTTTTCTTCGGGATTCTAAAGTGTACCCCACCTTAAAGGTGGAGTACACTTATCTGCGGAAAATTTCCGCATTTCCCAATTATTCCGCATTTAATTCACTCCCAAAACAGCACAATTGTAGGCACTCAAGTTATATTAAATAAACAACTTACGGCAGGTGTATAGGCACTGGCATTCCTTTTGCTTTAACCAGATTAAACAAATTTGAAAAATCACTTGAATAACTAACAAATTATGGAGGTTTAAAATGAAACCTAAAATTTTGGTAATCGTAACATTACTATCAATAATTCCTTTACTCGTTTCTGCTCAAAGCGTAAAATCAACCGGGATCGGTTTAAGAGGCAGTTTTTATCAAATGACCAATGGGCCAATGGAAGTCAGCGTTATTAATCATGGGCAACATACTAAAGCAAATGTCGGCGGCGGCGGTGGTTGGTTGTATTTATATTCGCGTGTTGGTGATAATTTGTTTCTTGAAATAAATGTTGGCGCAGTTGGTGAAGTTCAGGAAGAAACGCACAACTATTATGAAAGCACGATTGATGTGAGCGCCATTACCCCGATACTGCTCGGATTAAGACAGGAATTTTTATCGCCCTACAATCAGAGCAACTTGAGACCATACTTTTCTTTTGGCGCCGGCCCTTACTGGATTTCTGATGTGATTGTTCGGGAAGATCCGTTTAGTGAAGAAGTTACCGTAAACACAACTTTTGAACGCGGCGGTTATCTCGGCGGTGGCTTTGATTTCAAATTATTCAGTTGGTTTGCTATCAATTTTGATGCCAAATATCATTTCATCGATTTCGACAAAAAACATGAATTGAGTGGTGTTGATTACGGTCTGGGAATCACGATCATGTGGGGGGATTATGACTTGTAATTTGTTTAAATATCTGTAATAGTTCACCACCTTTTTTGCAAGCATAACAATAAAAGATAAAAGATGGAGGTGAACTATTACAAATATCTTTAATTTAACAAGTAGCAGTGGCAGGAAATAATATCACATAACTGCCACTGTTGCTGCAACTACCAGTTGTTGTTTGAATAGAATTGAGGAAATAAATGAGACACCGTTTAATTCAGATTATTAGTTCTGTCATTTTTGTTTTATTACTATTCAATCTTAACCTCTTTGCCCAGGGAATGTCGCGATCAAATGGTATCGGTTTCAGAATTGGATCCTGGAATATTACCAATCATCCCACTCGTATTAGCAGCAGTGGTTACGGAAAGGATGGCTCGGTTGACATTGGCGGTGCCGGAGTCTGGCTTTTTTATTTTTCCAGGCTTCACAATAATTTGTTCCTGGAATTAAGCCTCGGTGCGGTTGGCGGCGCTCATGAAGAACACTCCAATTTCATCGTAGAAAGCACTGAAGCAACGGCAATCATTCCTTTTTTACTCGGTCTCAGGTATGATTTGCTTTCGCCAAAAATCCCATCTTCATTGTTGCCTTACGTTTCTTTTGGCGGCGGTCCTTATTGGATAACCAAAGTTGAAACAAAAAATAAGTACCTTTATCAGGATGAAACTATTATTGAATCCGGTCAGGAAACAGGCGCTTATCTGGGAATCGGCACAAATCTTTTGATTGCCAGTTGGCTGGGTTTGAATTTTGACATGAAATATCATTTTATTGATTTTGAATTTGAAAAAGGGCATAGTGGATTAGAGTTGGGGATGGGACTCTGCCTGATGTGGGGCAGAAAACGAGAAATGTTTCAAATAAAAGATATCAGGTTGGTGGTTAAAGATATTTATCCGGCTTATTATCAATTTTACAATAGCTACCCGATCGCGTTAGTTTCTGTGAAAAACCTGGCGAGCTACCCCATTGAAGTGAAAGTGAAAAGTGTTGTCAGGCCATATTCTGAAAGACCAAAGAATAGTGAATACGTTCTTATTGAGAAGGGAAAAACAAAGGACATTCCGGTGACAGCTATTTTTGGAAAAAGTCTCCTGGCTTTGTCGAAACGAGAACCGGCAATTCTTGATATGGAAGTTGAAGCAAGAGCGGGAAAGGTTTTCTCCAAAACAATAAGTGAAAGAATAACCCTGCACAGCCGCAACGCCTGGAATGGTGAAATGGATAAACTCAATTTGTTTGTAACAGCGGATGATGAAGAAATTTTGACTTTAAGCAGAAAGATTATCGCAAATAAAAGATTAAAAATAAATTCAGACTTGAATAATTTTGATAAAGCAAAAGTACTTTTTAATGAATTGAAAAATAGGGGTATTCATTACCATAGCGATCCAAACATCATTTTTTATAAAGACGATCGCGTGCAGTATGCTTTGGAAACGCTGAAATTAAAAAACGGTGATTGCGATGATTTGGTAGTACTGTTCGCCTCAATGCTGGAGAGCGCCGGCATTAATACTGCTTTTGTTGAAGTTAAAGATCCTGATAAAGAAATTGCTCATTTATATTTATTATTCGATTCTGCGCTGGATCTAGCCCTGGGATATCGAATAAGCACGAATGAGAAACGATATGTTGTCCGGGAAAAACGAAATGGTAAACAATCAATCTGGGTGCCCGTTGAAACTACATTGATCGATATCGGTTTTGATGAAGCCTGGAAAATTGGGGCGACAAATTATTTAAAAGAAGGAATTATTCGGAATGGTATCGAGGAAGGGTGGGTGAGGATAATAGAGGTGGAATAATCTAAAATTGCCTGATTAATTGTAAAGAAGAATATTCAGAATAAATCTAAATTTCAGAGTAGTCATCAGTGTGAAAAATTAGAAACAATCGGAGCCTTTGAATCGCTAATTGTTTCGATGAAATTTAAGCTGCGATTAACTTTTTGATTGAGGTATCAGGAAATGAACTGACTGGAATGATATCGACTGATTCTTTTTTTAAGTTTAAAAATAAATTCACTGGATAATTTTGCAGCACATTTAATAGGATTTGTTTTACTTCTTGTGGAAAATCGTTCCAAAAAGATAGAGAAATATCACCTAATTTGATCAACTTTGAATAGCTTAAAAAAGTTAGTCCTAATGGTTGTTGACTTTCTCTATCGATCCGAATATATATGTGATCGTTTAATTCAAAACCCTGTCCCTTATGACCGATTTCGCCAAAGGTCACGGATAACATATCACCATCAGGTAAATAATCTATACTAATTTGATTTTTCATAATTTTTACTTTATTTCATAAATGCAGTGATGACGAAATTATTCTGAATAGCTTTTCGATGCTGATTTAATTTATGACTGAATTTTACAACTACTACAATTTGAGTATGGGGCTTTGGCAATTTAACATAAGATTTTTTGTATTTAAAAACATCTAAATCTAAAGGTAATTGTATGCGATTACCTGATCGTATCGTTTTAATAATTTGTTTTTCAAACCCAATTGTTTCAGGATGTCGTTTATGAATATGTTCCCAGCGCTCATCAGTTATATAAATTTGATTGGCAAATTTATCTTTTACAGACTGATTCATAAATGAATATATAAAAATAATTATAATTTGTCAAGGTAAAACTTTATCATGGTGTAAATATCCAAGAAATCAAATTTTAAATCCCAATAAAAAAAATAGTTTTTTTTTGCTCGTTGGAATTTTGTACTTATTTGTAATTTGGCTAGGAAGTTGAAATTTCAAAATAATAAAGTGAGGATAAAAATGATTAGAAAAATAATATTGCTAGTAATTCTTTTGCTATTATACCAGTCTGTTTTTGCTTCCCAGCAAGTAAAAATCGTGACAATTAAGGGTGAAGTTAAAGTCCGCCGCGGTGTCGAAGAAATTTGGCAGCCTGCTGAATTGGGAATGCTGCTGGAAGAAATTGATACAATACAAACCGGTGAAAAATCCGAAGTGACTTTGAAAATCGAACCCGGGAAAAATTTCAAACTTAACAGCAGTGCCCAGATTGATATTAGTGATCTGCGTGAGGTATCGCAAAAGGAAATGCAATTGTATCTAATGACGAAAAAGATTAGCAAGATTAAACCGAGAAAACAAAGGACGCCCTTGCGTGTGGGGAATGTCAGCGTTGTTCATGGATTAAAAGCAGAAGATGCTGAACCGGCAGAAAAAAATAAAAATAAAAAAGCGTGGAGAAAAGAAACAAACGGTGCGAAAGCGCTGTTTGATTTTCAATATTACACAAATACAGTGATCAAGCTGAATAAAATTTTAGCAAAGTATTCACCCCAAAATGATTGTGGTGAAATTCACTTTTTCCTAGGCAAGTCTTTTGAAGCATTAAGCAAAAATGGTCAGGCGATTGATGCTTTTGAAGTGGTTTTAAACAATTATCAAAAACAAAGTTGCAAAGATGAGGCAAAAAGCAGGTATAATTATGCCAGGCAAGCAATTAAAAGATTGAAATAAAAATTAAAAATTTATCGAAAATAATCTTTAATCTCCATTATGAAGCCTTGTTAAGTCTACTTTGTCAGATTAGTAAAACTACCCAAGAGTTGTCATTCCGGCACGTTTTTTTGCCGGAATCTCCTGCTAAATTCTAACTAGATTCCGGTATTACGCTTCGCTTCAACCGGAATGACAAATAAATCGTGGTAATGTGACAAAGTTGAATTAAAGTAAATTAATTTATACAGCAAGCAGGTCTTACATTCGGGCATTGAACAGGAACTAATTATGAAAAAGCTGATATTCTTTTTACTACCCTTATATTTTTCAACTTCGCTATTTGGTCAATCAAAAAATGATTTCAAACTAAATATTTCAGCACAAACCTTCGGACAAATTACGCAGAAGTTAACAGCTAAATCAACAAATAGAATTGCCAAAGCTTTGGTTAGTGACAACGACCTTATCATCGGTTACCCTGATCCCAATGAAGTGTTAACTATCACAGGAAATTATTACCTGGTTGGAAATCTCACTATTGTCAATAATGGCGTACTCAATATTGACTCCGCGGATTTCAAAATCGATGGAGATATTTTTATCATGAATTATGGTGAAATGAATGTCAGCGGCGGTAATTTTACAGTGATTCAGGAATTCATTTATGAACACGATGCTGTAGTTATCCAATCAGGCAAAATGCAATTCGCTGGTGTTCAATTTAAGTCCAGCGGGCAGAGCTGGAGTAATGCTTTTACGGATAGCGCTTCTTACATACTAAAAAATTGTGAAATTTCTAATGGGTTCATTACCACTGCTTTAATCGGACAGAGTAAGGGCGTTATTGATAATACGCAGATGCCGGGTGAATTTCTGTGTTTCGGACCTAATGATCTTGAAATAACCAACTCTGATTTATTGTTAATGTGGCTGGTTTTACCCGATTCCAGTGTGGTTGAGTCTTCTCTTCCCAGTGACTCTGTTGTTAAAAACTGGAGCTTTTCAAGTGATGAACCGTTTGTGGACAACATTCCCTATGCCTTAAAAATTGATAATTGTACGAATGTAATGTGGGGTTTGATTTCAATTTCCGGTTCGGAAGCCCGGTTCAGTGATACGGAATTTCGCACAGTCGGATTGATGTTCCAAAATCCTGATTCGATTGTGGTTTCCAATATTACCAATGAATCGAATCACTCCGATGAAATAATTGACGTTCCCGATCGAATGCTTCATCTTATCAACAGTCACGTGCATACCTGGAGTTTTTACGCTTCAGCTAATTCAAATATTAGCATTGAAAATTGTGTTTTCGGAGAGATATTAGCACAGGACAGTTCAAAAGTACTGATTAATAATTCGGTCTGCGATGGTACCGGCGGTTATGTTGGCGCCTTTCATCAATCATTTTTGTTGATAGTTGGTTCGCTCATAAAATCCCAGGTGATTTCAAGACAGAATGCGGTTCTGGTTGGCGCAGGATCTACTTTCTGGGGGAGTGAAATTGATGCGGATGAATCTTCGGTCATGTTCATAGCAAACACAGCCACAGCAGTCGAGCCCGAAGCCCATCACTCGGCTATTATTTTTGAAGCCCAATGCCCGCACCTGGAAGGACTAATTGATGATATTTTTCCCATATTTGGAACGGCTCGAGTTATCAAAGGACCAGAAAATCCCATTCAATTCTACGGGTACGATGTGGCATACAGCGCTGATTATGAAGATCCGGTTTGGCAGCGAATCAATGGATTCCAACCTGACGCTGTAATAAATGATACGCTGGTGGTTTGGGATACAGCAACTCTTCCAACCGGGAATTATGCGCTTCGCTTATCCATTCATCATTCTTTTGGCGAACCGATTTCCATGGGCTCTAGCGCCCGGTTGAACATTAATACGGATGTTCAGGAAAATGAAAATCATGTTGTGCAAAAATATTTTTTAGAGCAGAATTATCCCAATCCATTTAATGCCTCAACCACAATTCGATTTGGAATACCAAAATCGTCTCCAGTTAACTTGAAGATATTTGATATGCGGGGCAGAGAGATTGTTACGCTAATTAATGAAGAATTACCAGCAGGTGATCATGAATTTAATTACAAATCAAAAGAACAGTCCAGTGGCGTTTATTTCTATTCGCTGAAAACACAAAATTTTTCACAAATGAAAAAGTTCATGATAGTCAAATAAGGAGACAGTAAAATGAAAAAAATAAAAACAACTATAATTGTATTTGCGTTTTTCTACTTGATATCTCTGATGTCTTGCACAACAATCGATATTTCAAATTCATCGGATGATGTTAATAACACAAATTATACGGCAACAGAATCTTTCTCTTATGAATTTGTTGTCGAAAATCAAGACAAAGTTTACATCGATGCGATCAACAGTACAATTACTATTGTCGGGTATGAAAACATTCCAAGGGCAAAAATCTGGGGAGAAAAAATAGTAAAATCGGAAAGCGAATCGGATGCAGTTTCTCAATTAGAGAAATTAAAAGTATTGGTCAACAGCACAAACGACAATATTTACATCGAAACAAAACAACCAAATGAATCGAATGGCAGGGAATACCTGGTAAATTATTTTCTGTCTGTTTCAAAGGATTGGGATGTTTCTATCGGCATTGTTAATGGCGTTGTGAATGTCGATTCTCTAAATGGGGACATAAACATAAACATGGTTAACGGTGATATTCAATTGGAAGAAATAAACGGGAACCTGGATATTAATTTGACCAATGGTGAAGTTAAAAGCAAAATGATTTTGCCACAAAATGGAACTTGTGAGATCACTGCAGTTAATGCTAAAATAACATTAAACATTCCTCAAAATACTTCCGCTAATTTTGCAGCAGGAGTGTTAAATGGAACTGTGAGTGTAACAAATCTCACCCTTCAAGATTTGCAAAGCGCAAACAATTTTGTCAATGGTTTGTTGGGTGATGGAAATGGAACAATCAAGCTTGAAGCAGTAAATGGGGTGATCAATGCTTCCGGTTACTAAACTGCAGAAAAAGGCTGAGGCGAAGGCTAAGGCGAAGCAAGATATAAGATTAAGAAATTAAGGATTTTTTTCCTTTGCCTTAGCCTCAGCCTTTGCCTGCACTTTATAGCGCTATATTATTAACAACTTTAAAAAATTATGTGATCATTTCATCATAAAGTAAATTACTAATTGAATGTTTCATTAAAATTTTTCGTCAAAATATTACTTGATTTTATTAACTTATATTTCTATATTTTAAAAACTAAAAAATTGGACAAAGTAACAAAAACGAAAGGGTACAAGATGAAAACAAGTTCAAAACTA
Organism: Candidatus Zhuqueibacterota bacterium; assembly: GCA_016783825.1. Taxonomy (GTDB): domain Bacteria; phylum Zhuqueibacterota; class Zhuqueibacteria; order Thermofontimicrobiales; family Thermofontimicrobiaceae; genus Nigeripontimicrobium. The sequence goes on from JADHVV010000008.1 coordinate 40,028, forward strand.
ATTGTCGTAATGATTCTAATTTGCTCGGTTTCAACTTTGTCTTTTGGTCAGACAACAAACCAGTTTTACAATGAAAATAGTTTTATGGGCGGAATCGGTTTGACCGTGATTGATGACCAATCCTACGTTACAATAAATTTACGACCCGATTTTGCCATCGGTAAGTTTGGTCTCGGATTGAATATCGATCTGCTTTACAATACGCAAAACGGTGCAATCCGGCATGAGGATTGGGACGAAGATTATGACTGGGCGCGCTTAATTCGTTACCTCCGATATGGTCATAAACGGGATAAATTTTATGCCAAAATCGGAGCGTTGGATTATGCCCGAATTGGACATGGCTTTATAATGAATTACTATACCAATGAAGCCAGCTATGATCAACGGAAAATTGGTTTAGCGCTTGATATGGATTTTGGAATTGCCGGGTTTGAAACTGTAACCAATAACCTGGGACGTTTCGAAGTTTTTGGTATGCGCGGCTATGTCAGACCGTTGCAGTATGCATTGGAAGATATCCCTATCATTAGAAATCTTGCATTTGGTGTTAGCTATGTTACTGATATTGATCCTGATGTCTCCCGAGGCACAAATGATGGATTTAATGCCATTGGATTTGATATTGAACTGCCACTCATTAATATCCCCATGCTTCATACTTATACCTATTTTGACTGGGCAAAACTTGATACTTTTGGCATGGGAACGGCTATCGGTATTGCGGCTGACCTGAGATTGATTGCCGGCGTTGCAGAAGTATCGGCGCGGCTTGAAAGAAGATTTTTAGGCAAAGAATTTCTACCTTCGTATTTTGATGCATTTTACGAAATTCAGCGTTACCAACCCATGGAAGATGGTTCGCTTTTCAGGAAGGATCAAAGTTTAGCTTTTATGCAGGAAGAAACCAAAGGAACGTTTGGTGAATTAGCCGGTCATATTTTAAACACGGTCAGGTTAGTTGGTAACTTTCAGCGGTTGGATGGTGAAAAGAACAGCGGCATTATGCACTTGGCTGCTGAAACAAAAGAGAATGTTCCCATGATCGCATTACAGGCTACCTACGATAAATTTGGCATTGAAACGCTGAATGATGCGTTCACACTGGATGATCGATCAATTGCCAGGTTAGGAGTTGGCTACAAAGTGAAACCATACCTGGTATTTTTCATGGATTATATTTACACCTTCCAGTTTGACGAAGAAAAAGGCGCTTATAAAGTCCAGGAACGATTTTCACCGAGAGTTTCATTTGTTTACAATTTTTGATTTTGGGTAACTTTTTCAGCTTATCCAGATATTTATTAAAAAAATTCTCCCGCAGAAAACGAACTCCCACTGAAAAAAGATTTTTTTGCTTTTCTTCCGTGGGAGTTCTCCTTCGGCGAATCAATACGCCAGAAAAGACGGCGCATCTTTGATCTATCATAAAAATCTGCCGAAGATTCGTTTCTGTGGGAGAAAAAATTTGTACCTGAATAGTTATGATTTTGATAAAAAATAACAAACTTTAATTTTAATTAAAATCAATGATCCACATCCATCCCCTAAAAATTGTTGCATCTTTTTGCCGTGAAATATATTATGCTGTTATCCATTTTTTCCTCCCTCATTTTTGTTTGACCTGTGAAACAACCGACATAAAAGAAAATGAGATAATTTGTAACACTTGTTGGAGTAAATTACCGATTGCTCCTTCCAATGATAAAATAATGGATGAGTTAAAAAATAAGTTAGCCGGTGGATGTCATTTTTCAGGGGCTTTTTCATTGTGGCAATTTTGTCCAGAAACACAGACGATCATCCATTATTTGAAGTATAGAACATTTGGAAATCTTGCCGAAAGAATTGGCAAAGCGATGGCAAAAAAACTTACTGAAAATCAACTTCCCGCACAAGACATGCTGATAATGCCAATTCCGCTTCACAAAACAAGAATACGCGAGCGCGGCTATAACCAGAGTTCTCTGCTGTGCAAAGCAATTGCATCGGAGACTGAAATTCCATTTGAAGATAGTGTTCTAAAAAGAGTACGATACACAGCTTCACAAACAAAACTGACTGCAAAAGAACGACAAAAAAATGTTGCGAATGCTTTTGCAGTTTCACATCGGGAAAAGATTTTGAATAAGACAATTATTTTAGTGGACGATGTGATCACAACCGGGGTAACTATGAACGGTTGTGCCGGAGAATTGTTAAAAAATGGTGCAAAGAAAGTTTATGTTCTTTCGGCTGTAAAAGTTTAGAGGAAGGGATAAATTAATATGACGGAATCTGTAATATATTGATTTGTAACTAATTCAAGAATCGAAATGAGAAAGTTATTTAATCCCACCGCAACCCGAACAAACTGTTCAATAAAAAAAAGACTTGATTTTATTTTTATTTTTTAATATATTCATCGATTTATTTCTTTCCTAGATTGGTTTTTTTTCAAAATAAAAATATAAAGGTAAAATTAGTAAAATTGCTATCGCTAGCTGATGTATTTTTCAGAATATAAAACATTGTTTTCAACTAAAGGAAACTATCTGCTTATTATAACATTAATATCGAATTTGAAAACTGGATGAAAAAGTGTCTTGGCAAAAATGTTTAAATAAATTAGCAACTTGTCGTTGCATAGGTAAAGATATTGATAGGGCATGGGACTTCTATAATCCTATAAGATCAGTATTTGTTACAAATCGTTTGTCAAACGACGGTGTTTCAGTTGTAACAGAACTCCAAGCAAGGGCCTGTAATAAAATTCCACATTGGGAAAAACCTATTATATTATCTGGTAAATGTGATGATTTATTTGCGACTAATTTCGATGTTTACACAATCCCAGAGCTTTGCATACCGGATTCTCTATCGGAAAATATATACAAAGGAATGTTAAATGAAAAAAAAAGTGCTCCTGAATTGTTAAAACACTCAGAAAAACTTACAATAAAATTAATAAAATATTTTTTAGAATATAAAATTAATCTGGTAATTGCACAAAATATAAATTCTCTTCCTTATAATTTAATATCAGCTTTTGCATTAGTTCTTGCAACGGAGTCTGAAGTAATTCCTGTTCTTCACCAAGCTTTTGATTTTTTTTGGCAACATAATAAAGGAACTCGATATCGTTTTGCAAAGATAAAACACAATAAAAAATTATATGAATTAGTATGTGTGATAGCAGGTTGGTATTCACCTCTTTGGAAATTTTCCACACCAAATAAATCATTCTGCGAAATAGTTGTTAATCATGGGTTCGATCCAAAAAAAATTAATGTACTGATAACACCAGTTATTAAACCCACAAGAAATAAAAAAGAAGCCCTTAAAAATGCTATATCAAGAATGCGAAGAATTTCTATTAATGAATTTAATTTATTTAAATCTGGAATTATTGAAGTAGAAAAAAATCAGGAAATAAATAAATCCAACTACTATACAATTTTATTTCCATCAAAGTTATCTGCAGGTAAAAATATTCCTAACACAATTTTTGATTGCCTTAAATTATTAAGCGAATTCAAGAGTGATTTTAAAATTCGTATCGTGATTACTGGTGCACCTTATGATATGGAAAGCTCGGACGGAAAAGAGAAATTGTCATTAGAGTTCAAAAAACTTTTTAGCTCTGTTGGGAAATATATACAAAGATCAAATATATCATTATGTCAATTTATATTTTTATCTGGTACTCCGAGATTTGGAAAAAAATTTAAAATAACTATGGATGAATTGTTACTTGAATCTAACTTGGTAGTTTTTGGATCACAAATTGAAACAGACTGCATAGGATTATTTGAAGCGATACTTGCAGGTAAGCCATGTTGGATGAGAGTGTGGGAAGGAATGTATAGACCAATCTTTAGTGAAATAACAAATAAACTTATAATAGGAATTATGTCAAAAGAAAACAGTATCGTATTCAATCCATTCGATAAATCGGGTTTAGAAACAATTGTAAATCATAATAAATTAATGATAAGTGAGCGTTATTCTCAATCTTTGTTCAAAAAACAAATACTTAAAGCAATTAATTTTCATAATCCGTCAGCTCTTAAAGTATTGGCCTCAAAAATCACTAATATGATAGAAAAGAAGCTTAATATTTATAATTTATCCAAACCAAAGGTTATTTGTGTTGGTGGGCCAGCTTTTTCTGGAAAATCCACACTAATTGAAGCTATTATAAACGAATGTAGATTTCGTGGATTTCAATCAAATCGTATATCACTTGATGATTTTGTAGATGCAGATTACGCCAATATGAAAGGTCGAAAATACGTACCTGAAGCAATAAAAATTAAAAAACTACTACAGATTATTGAAGAAATTATAAAAGGTAATGCTTGTGTAATACCACGCTATTATCATGGTATTTCAAATAGAGGCAACGAACTTGTTTACGCTAATTCTTGGATTTTTGTAGAAGGTATATACGCTTTATTCAGTGATTGCATGGGATCAGATGGAGGATCATATAATAAATTACGTAGGATTTCTAACTTGGATATATGGTTAGAAGATATGCAGAATGAATCATTAAAAAGATGTATAAAATTTGATGCTGAAAGAAATTTCAGTTCTGAATTAATGGTTGAACGATTTAACAATCGCAGAAAGGAAATGAACGAAATTCATAATTGTAAAATACGCGCACATGTTTCAATTAAAATTTTCGATCTATGGAATAATTTTGAATGGGAGGAAATAAATGCAGATAGATTGTAATGCAATATTTAATGATGTTTTCTCTAATTTAATATTTTCAATCGGATCATTTTTGATCGTTTTATACTCAACATATTGTTTTATAATAAAGAGCAGATCTAAACGATTACGATTTTTACAAATTAATAAAGATTTAGAAATATCAATTCTACCAATTTTTGTTGCACATCTTGTTATAGTAAAACGTGGTGCATTATTAGCAAATGGTACGCCTTCTAATCATTTTGAAGGATCTGCCGTACCATTGAAAGAAGTTAACGCTGCGCGTTTAATAGAAAAAAAACTTTCCTCAAGCATATTAGAAATAATTCCTCAAAAAATCTTATCATTGCTAACAAAATTTTCCAGAGGATTTATTCCCTTGAACATAATAATTGATCCTGCTCCATTAGATGTTAATAAAGTAAAACATTTTCCAAGAGCTATTCTCATTGGTGGCCCAGAATTTAATAAAGCGACAGAATATTTTTTAGAACGAGCAAAAATATTCAGGATTCTTGAACCTGGTGAATGTGATAAGCCGACTATTTCGATAAAAAGTAGAGCAGGGGGCGAAGAACTTATTACACCTGATTCTCCAGACCAAAATTTAAGTATTATAGAAAGAATATCATTTGATAATGGAAAACAAGTTATAGTTTTACTAAGTGGTGTGGGAACTAATGGTACATTGGCAGCAGTCGATTGGTTTTTAAAAAATTGGGATAAACTTAATAAGAAAGTTAAAATGCAAGATTTTGGTATCTGTCTTCAGTGTCCTAAAAGATCAGTAGATCCTGATGGTTATCGGTTATGGACATTAAGGCGAGAATATCCTGAAGGGATTTTAACTGGCAATATTTTTTGACATATAGTAAAATTTTTTCAATATATTAGATATATTTTATATGGTATGATTTTCATTCATATATTACTGTATTTTTTTTTGAACATATATGCCGATACTTATAAATGAATATTAAATAGCTATTAACTAAAATTTAAATTATGAGGTGTAATAATGATTAATAAACTTGAAGAGTACTTAGATAATAACATGAAATACTTATTAGAGTACGAATGTAAAGGAGTAAAAAAAGAATTACTCCATTTACCAGTACCAAATTTTGTTGATAAAATCATGAGTCACTCAGATCGACCTAATTCAGTACTTAGAAATATGCAACTTATTTTAAATACAGGTCGTTTGGCAAATTCGGGTTATATTTCAATTTTACCGGTTGATCAAGGAATAGAACATACAGGAGGTGCAGCATTCGCTCCGAATCCTCTTTATTTTGATCCAGAAAACATAATCAAGCTAGCTATTGAAGGAGGATGTAATGCTGTCGCCTCAACGCTTGGGGTATTAGGGGCTATTGCAAGAAAATATGCCCATAAAATCCCATTTATTGTGAAAATAAATCATAATGAATTGCTTACTTATCCTACTATTTATGATCAAACTTTATTTGCAAATGTGGAACAGGCTTTCCAAATGGGTGCTGTCGGTGTTGGAGCTACTATTTATTTTGGATCAGCTGAATCGCGTAGGCAGATTATAGAAATTAGCCAAGCATTTAAAATAGCACATGAATTGGGTATGGTAACAATACTTTGGTGTTATTTAAGGAATTCAGCATTTAAGACAACCGAAAAAGATTATCATCTATCTGCTGATCTCACTGGGCAGGCAAATCATTTAGGAGTAACGATAGAAGCTGATATTATTAAACAGAAATTGCCAGAAAATAATAATGGTTTTAACGCGATTAATTTTGGCAAAACTCATAATCTGGTCTATGAACAGCTCACTTCTGATCATCCTATTGATCTAACGCGTTATCAAGTCGTCAACTGCTATATGGGACGGATAGGTCTAATAAATTCTGGTGGTCCTTCATCAGGTGAGAATGATTTTGATGAAGCAGTTCGCACTGCTATAATAAATAAACGAGCAGGTGGAATGGGTTTAATTTGTGGACGCAAAGCTTTTCAACGACCGATGATTGAAGGAGTTAAATTGCTGAATATAATTCAGGATGTATATTTGACAAAAGCAATAACAATTGCATGATTTGTTTTAAATAAAAAAAGAAATAATCACTATATTCACTACCGGACACTTTTTATAAAAGGATAATATTCGTTAATTTGACATACCCGAATGCCTGTACAGTTACATTATGATTTAAGGAAATACAGATTGTGCTTCTATCGGGCATCCATGTTGTTAATATTTCATGGATTCCTGCTAAAAACATGCGTGAATGACATTCAAAAAGGACTCAATTAAAAAAGTGTCCGGTAGCAAGTCACAATACTAATTAATCTTGACATTTTCATAATTTTTTCATATATTAAAGATTAATTTTTATGCAAAGTATTAATGAAATAGTGGATAATTAGACAACACAGATTTTTATTAATTTAAATCGATTAGGAGAAATAAAATGGCCACAAAAGTTGGAATTAATGGATTTGGAAGAATTGGTAGACTGGTTTTACGTGTTATTGAAAAGAACGACAAGTTTGAAGTCGTTCAAATAAATGATCTTACTGATGCAGCTACTTTGGCGCACTTATTAAAATATGATTCGATTCATGGCAGATTTGATGGTGAAGTTTCAGTCTCAGGTGATGCGCTTATAGTAAATGGAAAAACGATCAAAGTATCTGCGGAACGTGATCCTGAAAATTTACCCTGGAAAGAATTGGGTGTTGAGGCTGTTGTTGAATCCACAGGTGTTTTTAGAAAAAAAGAGCAGATTGCCAAACACATAACAGCGGGCGCTAAAAAGGTTGTTCTTACCGTACCTTCAAAAGATGAAATCGATGCAACAATCGTATTGGGCGTAAATGACGATCAGCTAAAAGATGAACATCAAATCGTATCCAATGCATCCTGTACAACAAACTGTCTTGCTCCGGTTGTAAAGGTTTTGAATGATAAATTCGGTTTCGTTCGCGGCGTTATGACCACTGTTCACGCTTATACAAACGATCAACATGTATTGGATTTGCCTCATTCGGATTTACGTCGTGCCCGTGCAGCAGCAGTGTCGATCATTCCCACAACAACCGGCGCAGCAAAAGCAGTTGGCAAAGTTATTCCTGAACTGAATGGAAAACTTGACGGTATGGCAATGCGCGTGCCGACTTTTGATGGTTCAGTAGTGGATTTGGTAGCCGAATTAAAAACTTCAACCACTAAAGAAGAAATTAATGCAGCTATGAAAGCAGCAGCCGAAGGTCCAATGAAAGGTTTTCTGGAATATACAGAAGATCCCATCGTTTCAGTTGATGTGGTTGGTAACTCTCATTCCAGTGTTTTCGATGCCCTTTCAACAATGGTGTTAGAAGGAAATATGGTAAAAGTTGTATCCTGGTATGATAATGAATGGGGATACTCCTGCCGTGTTGTTGATTTGCTGGAGAAAATGTTTTAATAGAATATTTATTTGTGACTTTTAAAATTGTCTAATAATATTTTAATGATGAGGAATGATGATGTTAGCTATAAAGGGAATATATGATGGTGAAACGTTTAAAGCCCTGGATAGCTTTCCTAAAGGGAGAAAATACAAAATTTTTGTTGAAGAAATCAAAAATAGTGAAAATGAGGAAATAAGAAATTTTTCAGCACAAACGAATGGATTGTCCTTTTGGGAAGATGAACACGAAAATTTATATCAGGACTACTTTTCCTAAATTATTTATATTTTTGCCACAAAGACACCAATACACGAAGAAATAATAAAAATAGAGTAACTATTCAGTGTTATTAAAAATGTCATTCTGAGGGAGCTTGCGACCGAAGCATAGTCTGTATTTCCTTATTTTTTAAATGTAACTATACAGGAATCTCCCCAATGTTTACAATTACTACGAGATTCTTCACTTCCCAACCTCCCCCATCGTTCAGAATGACATGAAAACGACGAATAGCTGAACAGTTACAAAATAGAAAGAAATTAAATTTCAAATCCCGTTTTATGTTGTTGATTTTTAAAATAATTTTTTGTTCATTATTTTATTAAAACTTTGTGCACCCTGCGGGTATTAAAACCTTCGTGTCTTGGTGGCGGAAGAATATTTCAGGTTAGAAAAGATTTGGTAGAAAACAATAAATTTAAAATACGGACTAATATAATTATGAGAAAAATAATAATTGCCGGCAACTGGAAAATGAATAAAACAAATGCAGAAGCTGTTGCCTTTGCGAAAGAGTTGAGAGATAAGATTGGGAAAATTGAAAAAACCGGTATTGTTGTGTGTCCTAATTATATTGCATTGGCGCCTGTCAACTCAATTTTAAAAGAGACGTGTGCCGGTGTTGGCGCCCAGGATTTATATTGGGAATCTTCCGGCGCTTTTACAGGTCAAGTGTCTGCAGAGATGATTGAGAGTTCGGGCAGCGAATATGTCATTATCGGTCATTCAGAGAGACGTCAATACTTTGGCGAAACAGATGAAACAGTCAATAAAAAAATTAAGCGCACATTAACCACATGTTGCTTAACGCCAATAGTTTGCGTTGGCGAAACCCTTGAACAACGTGAACAAGGCGAGATGAAAGAAGTTATAAAAACACAAATTACCGAGGGTTTACTGGGATTATCATCAACCCAAATGGAACGTATTGTCATTGCTTATGAACCTGTCTGGGCAATTGGAACGGGTGTTACAGCATCAAAGGAACAAGCTGAAGAAGTTCATTTATATATTCGTGAATTGTTAAAAGAAAAATTTGATGAGCAAATAGCAGAAGCGACACCAATTTTATATGGTGGCAGCGCAAAACCAACAAACATTAAAGAATTATTGGAACAACCGAATATTGATGGTGGTTTAATCGGAGGCGCAAGTTTAAAAGTTGATTCATTCGTTGAGATGATAGAAATTGCAGAACAAATGTTCAGGGGGTAGGATTAAATAATATATCATTTTAACTTATAACGATCTTAAAAAATAAACATTTTGTTTAATTAAACGTGTAGTCTATTTTATCCAACCCCCTAATATTAATTTTTTGAGGAAATTATGGAAACTTTTTTAATTATTATTCATTTCATTATAACAATATTATTGATGGTTGTTATTTTGCTCCAATCCAGTAAAGGTGGTGGATTAGCAGGGGTCTTCGGAGGAGGAGGCGGAATGGGAGCTGTTTTTGGTGGACGAGGCGCTGCTTCATTTTTATCAAAAGCAACTACCGTATTGTCGATCTTGTTTTTAGGAATGGCTCTTTTGATAAGCTATATCGACAAAGGAAAACCATTGGCTCAAAATGTCGTTCAGGAAGAAATAGCACGACGTCGGGCTTCTTCACCGGCATCAGTTTTGCCAACGGTTCCGACCGGAGTAAATGTACCCGGGCAGGCTGTCCCGGCAGCAACGCCTACAGCTGCGGATACCGCCAAGTAATTTTTCGTTAGTAGGAAAAATTTTTGCCGAAGTGGTGGAACTGGCAGACACGCTATCTTGAGGGGGTAGTGCCTAACCGGTGTGCGGGTTCGAATCCCGCCTTCGGCACAAAAAGAAATTAAAAAAAAATCTAACCTAAACAATTTGAAGGAGGAATTTTCATGAAGTTTTTTACTAAAACGACTGGAATCTCTCTGGTGCTATTGTTATTAGCCGGACTGTTTTTTAGCGTAAACAATGGTTTTACCCAGGATCCACAAACAGAGTACCAGAAACAATTAGAAGAGTACGAAAAGAAGAAGAAAGAAATTGAAGCTGCGAACAAAGCAAAAACAGGTCAACTTGAAACGGAGAAACAAAAGAACGCCGCAAAGAAAGCTTTAAATGATGGTAATACTTCCTTGAAAAAAGGTGATGCTCAATCTGCTCTAACCTCTTATGGTACAGCAATACAATATGATCCCAGCCTGGTCCAGGCTCACTATGGTAAGGGTGTTGCTTTAGCGAGATTACGTCGCTACGAAGATGCGCTTGCTGCCTATAATAAAGCTGTTCAGGTTAATCCATTATATTCTCGAGCATGGTTGTCAATGGCTATGTTATATCGTCAGCTTGATAGATTTGATGAAGCGCTCACAGCCTGTTTAACTGCAATCGCAAATGATTCAACTTCGGATAGAGCTTTTTATGAATTGGGATTTGTTTACAACAAACGCAAACAATATCAAAAAGCAGCAGATGCGTTTGGGGATGTAACCGAATTGAATTCAAAACATTATAAGGCTTATAATGCACAAGGAGTTGCCCTTAAAAAAATTGGTAAAACCGATGAAGCCATTAATTCTTTCAATAAAGCAATTGAAGTAAGAGCAAATTATCATAACCCCTATTACAGGTTGGCTACCATCTACAATGAAATTGGACGACACAAGGACGCTCTTGAAGCAGCGCTAAATTGCCAAAAATATAAAAAAAATTATGCGCCGGCAGCTTTTGAAGCAGGAATGGCTTATGAAAAATTAAGTCAAAAAGCCAATGCGATTAAATATTATGAGATCGCGAAAAAAAGCCGTAGCTGGAGACACCCTGCGCAATACCAAATTGATATGATGAACAGGAAAAAATAGTCCGTCCTTTGATGGAGAAAAAATATAAGCCCTTGCTTTAAAAATAGAGTGAGGGCTTTTTTCTTGAAGAGTATGTTTAAATGTTTCCTACACAAAATCTACGATGTGAACTAATCTCTAATCAATCTTCTTATGACGTTATTTCTAAGCATATATTTTTCTTGACATTTCAATGTAAATATACTATATTTTTAAAACTTGTTTCGCTCTCATATATAATATTTTATTATTACAATGAAAATAATCCTAATCCCCACCTTTTTTACACTGACTTTTCCAGCGTTTGTATGGCTGTTACAATTTTCTGTGCCGTTACTGTTGTTGGCAATTATATCTCTGGTTACCTGGTTTGTGTCTCTATTTTTTTCCAACTTCATTATGAATTTTGTCAGAAGATGTTGCGTTTTAATATATTGGGTCGTTACCATATTTCATATGAAAAGAGGCATATATACTATCGTCTTCTTTTTAGAAGACAATTTAAAGTTTGAAAAACTATTTTTACTATTTTTCCATCAGGCAAGTGATGAGTGTTTGCATTGTATGGTCCTGGGAATAATTTTAATTATTTGGATTCAATTTGCCATTTTGATGATTTTATATGAAATAATCAAATGGATTCCTGTTTTTAAAAAACCAGGAAATTCAAAGAATTCAAGTTAAATTAAATATCATTTGACCATAACAGAATTTTTTTGACTTATTTCTTTCAGGAATAAAAATAATTGACAAAACTATTATTTCAACCCGACAGTTATCTTAAAGAATTCAAGGCAAAAGTTATTGAAATTAATCAACAAGAAAATTCAATCATATTGGATCAAACAGCCTTTTATCCCGGTGGCGGCGGGCAACCCAATGATATTGGACAAATTCAATTTGAAACTTGCCTTGCACAAGTTACAAAAGTAAAAATCCAGTCAGGAAAAATATTACACTGGGTTGTGGGGGAAATGCCAACTGTTGGCACTAAAATTACTGCAACAATTGACTGGGATCGCCGCTATAAATTAATGCGCACACATTCAGCGCTCCACGTGCTTTGCGGATTGGTTTGGCGTGATTATAGCGCACAGGTAACCGGTGGAAATATGGAGCCGCTCAAAGGCAGAATGGACTTTGAGTTTGAAAATCTGAAAAAGGAATTGGTGCAGGAAATTGAAGATAAAGTAAATGCTGAAATAGGAAAAGGGCATGAAATACGAATAAAGATATCGCCGAGGGAAGAGGCATTTCAAATCCCAGACCTGATCCGTACCAAAATTAATCTGCTGCCAGACCATATCACAGAAGTTCGAACCGTTGAAATTGTGGGACTCGACTTACAGGCTGATGGCGGTACGCATGTGGCAAACACTAATGAGATTGGGCATGTCCGAATTGTTGACTATAAAAGTAAAGGAAGTATTAATAAAAGAATTTACATTGAACTTGTTTAGCTTTACTAAACTTTTGAAGTTTGGTAAAGCTGCAGTTTACAAGAGAAAGGAGTATCCGCTCAATAAAACATGGTAAGTGCATTAAATCTTTTTTGTTGCATGTTTAAAAATATTTATCGCAGAATAATTTGTAGCAGAATAATTCTGCTACAAATTATTCTGCGATATAGCGAAGTTATAATAAAAGACTATTTTACAAATTACCAATAAATATTGAATGGATACAGAAAGGAAAACTAATGAAAATCCCCATTTTCCAAATCGATGCTTTTACAAACAAAGTTTTCTCTGGAAATCCTGCAGCAGTTTGCCCATTAGAAAAGTGGCTCGATGATAAAACTTTGCAAACAATCGCTGCTGAAAACAATCTCTCTGAAACAGCATTCTTTATCAAGCAAAATGAATGTTACGAACTGCGCTGGTTCACGCCAACAATGGAAGTTGATCTTTGCGGACACGCAACCCTGGCTTCTGCTTTTGTAGTTTTTAACTATTTGGATTCTTCATTGAATGAAATATCGTTCAAAACAAAAAAAGCAGGGACATTGGTTGTGAAAAAAGAAAAAAACTTGTTTGCTATGGATTTTCCTTCACGCAAAGCGTTGCCCTGCAAAACATCCAATGTTTTAATTCAAGCTTTTAAAGTAGCACCTTCTGAAGTTTTGTTAGCAAGAGATTATCTCGTCATTTTTGAATCAGAAGAGCAAATCAAGTCTCTAAAACCCGACATGAATCGCATCATGCTGCTAGATTCACTGGGAGTGTGCGTAACTGCTCCCGGAAATAATTCGGATTTTGTGTCAAGGTTTTTTGCGCCAAAAGCGGGTGTCCCAGAAGACCCGGTAACCGGTTCGGCTCATAGTACGTTAATTCCGTATTGGTCAGAACGGTTGAACAAAAAAGAACTTCATGCTTTTCAAATTAGTCCGCGCGGGGGAGAATTGTTTTGCCAAGACATGGGTGAGCGTGTGAAAATTGCAGGCAGGGCGGTTTTATATTTGGAAGGATTTATTTATTTATAAACCATGGGATACAGGTCAGGATTTTCTATTGATTTTAAATCAAGATCAACATCTAACTTTTTCCAATAGAGGTGTTTTTTATGTAATAATTCTACATCAAAAATATCGCTTACTTTTGCATTCTTGAACCAGGGGAAGTCTGCAAAGGGTAAAAAATATTCTTTTCCATTTATGTACAGCCAAAATCCATGTATTGAGATATTTGTGACCTCCATTGTTGAAATAATTTCTCCATGCATACAATTTTTTCCATTATTATTAATTAGTGTCTGTCCGAAAAAGCCCTGTTTTTGTCATTCCGGCAATCTTTTAAGCCGGAATCTCCTTGTATAACAGAATGGATTCCCGCTAAAAACATGCGGGAATGACATCTCGGACAGACACTAATTAGTCTATACCCGGTTTGTGGACGGCAAATATAAAAAATCCATACTGATTTTTTTCTGTGTGTGTTTTTGATCCGTGTGGAATTCTACAACCGTTAAAATTAATGACTATTCTCTATGGCAACACCA
>JADHVV010000084.1 GCA_016783825.1 Candidatus Zhuqueibacterota bacterium
AATAGTGTCTGTCCGAAAAAGGTATGTTTTGTCATTCCGGCGATTTTTTGTGCCGGAATCTCATGGTTTTATGCACAAGATTCCGGTATTCCGCTGCGCTCCAACCGGAATGACTGCTTTCTCGGACATACACTAAATAAAAAAAAGCATTAGAAACACCGAATTTTGAATAACGAACAGGTTTTTTTAAATCCTGTTCGATGTTTGGAATGTTGTGAAAAAAAATCTTATAACTACTATGTTAAAAACTATCAATACCGGTAATAATTTTTAAAGCTTTGGGTAACAAAGAATATGAAAGATGTTTGTCGCCGTCATAAACTTCCCCATCGAGTGTATATGGTGCAGGGGCTTCCCGGTATATCTCAAAATTAGCAGAGCGATAAACTTCATATACAGGCGCCTTTTCTATTTTTCCGGTAAAAAGTGTTGGCAGATAGTACAGGGTTTTGGCTAAACTTACATCATCGATAATTGCAAGGTCAAGCAACCCATCATCAGGTTCTGCGCTGGGGCAAATGATGGCATTGGCGCCGTATTGTTTTGTGTTTGCTACGGCAACGATAAACGCATTTTTTTTTACTGTCTGCCCATCGAATTTGATCTCGTATAGCGGCGCTTTATAACGAAAGAACTCCTGAATCCCATATAAATAATAGGGAGCAGGACCGCGAACTTTTGTTTTGTCAAATCTTTTCCCGAGAACCGCGTCAAATCCCATACCAGCCGTAGCAAAAAAATATTTGTTATCCACCATTCCCACATCGATTGCTCGGACTTCCCCCCTGGTAATCGTTTTTATCGCCTGACGCATTACTAATGGAATTTGCAACGCTCTTGCCAGACCATTGCCGGAACCAACCGGGACAATGCCTAAAGCAGTTTCAGAGTTAACAAGGGCTGATGCTGTTTCATTAACAGTGCCGTCCCCGCCAATTGCAACCACAATATCATATTTTTTTTTTACTGCATCCCGGGATGAATTTAAAGCATGGAATCTTTTTTCTGTTTTAACAAAATCATATTCGCACAGGTTGCTCGGAAAATAAAAATTTATAAACCGTTTTAACAAATTTTCAGAATGAATTAATCCCGATTTTGGATTGTAAATAAATCTTATTTTTTTACCTAATCCCATTAATTGTCTTTGCTGGTTTAAATTTTAGTTTCGATTACTTTTTAAAATTAACTATACTGAATTTAAAAGTCAAGAGAAATCCAGGGATTTGCTTGTTAAATATACTTTGAATTTTAGAGTTTAGTTTCGCTTTATTGGTTAACTTGTGAGAGATGTTTTTAAGTGGGTTTGATTTATTTTTATGATCAGGAATGCGTCATAAGTACCGCCTTTTACATATCAAAAAGAAATGGTTTGTCGCCTAACTACCAAAAGACGGCTCAGTTGAATAAAGAGTTTTAACATTTAATAAACTTATTTTTTTTCGTGTTTTCCACAAATTATAATTCTGCTGCATGTTCAGCCATAAATCCGGTGTTGTTCCAAAAGCTTTTGCTAATCGTAAAGCCATTGTTGTGCTTACTCCGGAACGGCCATTAACCAATTCCGATAACGCATGACGTGTAACACCAAGAGCTTTAGCTGCATCTGTTATCGACAACTGCAAAGGTTCAAAATATAATTCCTTTAAAATTTCACCCGGATGTGCTGGTTTATACATCTGCATTTGTTTTTTCCCTTCTTCTTGTTTAGTGATAATCTAAATAGTCAATATCAAAGGCATCTCCATCTTTGAAACGAAACACTACTCGCCAATTACCGCTCACATTTACAGACCAATAATTTTTTTTATCACCAGTCAACCTATGTAAGTTTGAGCCAGGGTAATTCATATCCCTAATATCATTTGCTGCATTTAGCTGTGTTAAAATTAATTGCAGACGTCTTGTGTGTTCTTAGCGAATTCTAGAAGAAATCCCTTTTTCAAAAAATAGCTTAAGGCCTTTGTGTCTAAAAGATTCAATCATATTATATATAATATAACCTGACAAACGATAATTGTCAAGTTAAAAATTTTAATCATCAAAAAATTAGTGGGATTTTATTTTACTTTGGTAACTTTAAAACCATTCCTTTTCCTAATGTAAAACCATCAACATGACCAGCCAGTTTATTATCAGCAGTTTTCACATGTATGTGCATATTGGTTGTATGGTGCGTAAAAATTGCGTGATGTGAGTTTGAGTAAAATCCTAACAATTTAACTTGTCTGTTATTAATAGTGCCGTAAAGTCCTGATGTTATGTGTTTTTCATGCGTATGCTCCATATCATCGTCTTTCCAGTCAATAACATGCCAATCACAAGACTTAATTGTGCCTTCTATCAAAAAAGGGAATGGTTCATCAGTATTTATTTGGTTTTCTTTCGCAATGTGTTTTATAGTATTACCAGTTGAATCTTTGTTTTTTGTGCAAAAGAATTTCTAACCCAGATCAATTAACTTTCATACCGAAAAGGCTGAGGCGAAGGCAAAGGCGAAGCAAGGTATAAGATTAAAGCACCCTTCGGGCACAGGGATTAAGAATTTTTTTCCTTCGCCTTCGCCTGCACTTTAGTGCGCTAGGTATTTCTCAAACAAAGCATAAGTTGCAACATTATCAGGAATCTTTGTTGTTTCCCATTTGTCAACCGATGTATAGACAAGGAGTGTTGCCTTTTTGCTAAAAGATTTGTCAAAGATCAAATTGCTGTCAACAACGATTGTGTTGAATGGTTTACTATCAAATATTTGAATTTCGCCCTTTAACTTCTCAATTGCTCCAAGCGCATAAAAATGATTCGTCTCTTTAAAGTCAGACAAATCAGCCTTTGAAGAGATATCGCCTTTATGCATTATGTTTTTTAGTGCTCCTTTATATTCCACCTTAAAATTGTTGTTTTCACTTTGGGGTGTACCACATGATAAAATCAAAAGCACCATTAGCATAATTTTAAAATATTTCATATTCTTCTTTTTAGCCTCTTTTATAAACAATCGCCACTACTGTTTTGTCATCTCCCCCCATATTCACAGATAAGCCATAAGGTTTCTCATCCGGAATTTTAATCTGTGCATCACCAGCTTTTCCGGTTAACTGTTCCCAAATGGTAACTGCTTGATGAACACCGGTTCCACCGGTTGGATGTCCCCAGCCGATCAAACCGCCGGTTGTGTTAAAAGGGATTTTCCCATCACGAGTTGTATTTCCATCGGCGACAAAATCAGCGCCTTCGCCCGGTTTGGCAAATCCAATTGCTTCAGTGCCCATTACACCGGCAATAGTAAAGCAATCATGACACTCCACCATCGCAAGATCGTCTTTTGTGATTCCGGCTGATTCAAAAGCTTTTTTTACCGCCGTTTCAGTTGTTTCCAACCTGGTTAAATCTGCCGGTGGTTTGGTAATATCATATTGCGCCTGTCCAAAACCTATGATTTCTACTGCATCATCTTTGGAAATACTGATTCTATGCAATCCATCTTCGGACACGATAGCAATCGCAGAAGCAGCATCAGAAACTTTAGAGCAATCAAAGACATTTAAATTATTTACAAAAGCTTTGGGATTGGGTTCCATCAGCGCCATTGTTTCCAGGTCTTCAATTTTATTGTGAAATTCCTGGGCAGTCGGACAAAGACGGGCATTTTCAATTGCATTACGGTACCAGCGTGCCAAAGCTTTGCGGCTTTTCTCTCTGCCATATTTTTCAAAATAAGCGCCAGCCCGGTCGCTGAATTTACCCGGAAAAAAATAAGCATGTCCTGTTTTTCTCTCCCCATACCAGCCAGCGCCAGCAAGGATATCAGCGCCGTAGATTGCTTTTACCGTATTTTGGACTTCTACACCAATAGTCAAAACAACATCAGCAGTCTCCGCAAGTACAGATTTTATTCCGGTAACCAAAGCCAATCCACCGGAAGCACATGCCCCTTCCACAGCGATTGCCGGTTTCCATTTCAAGTCATCGTCAATCATTGGGAAAAAACCTGGCAGGTTCGCCTGCTTGTTAAATCGCGCTGCCATAAAATTTCCAATCACACATTCATCAACATTTTTCCCACCGCCAATTTTATCCAATGTAGCTTTTCCAGACTCTTTGATATAGTGATCAATGCCAGGACGCGATTTCTTGGGATGAAATTCTTTTCGTCCGGTTCCTAAAGAAATTGTGTTGTAACCTGCGGTCATGTATATTTTTTTTCTTAATTTCATTTCATACCTCTTTAATTCTGTAAACGATTATCAATAGTCAGTGAAAAAAAGATCCCAACGGATGAGCAGCCAACGGATATTGGTTAACGATTCTTGTAGAATTGAATGTCTCTTAATAAGTGTAGATTGAATAAAAATAGTATCAGACATCAAATAAAAAAAATCTGTTAGGATTATTGGAAACTTTTATTCGTATCCGTTGGCAACTCATCCGTTGGGCTAATTTTTCATTTTCAATTACGTGATCTCATCGAACCTTTGTTTGCCAGGTGAGCAGTTCCCATTTTTTTCTTACTTAAAATATTCATTGATTGGGCCATACGAATGATAAAATCCAGTGAGCAATATCGTATTAACATCTTCTTCATTTCTTGCCACATTATCTGTCACTAATTGCAGCGCGATCTTTTTTGATTGTTCCCCATAATTGCCGGCAAGTTCAGCGCCTAATGTTTTCATTGAATTTAATTCTTTGAAATGATCACTTAAAATATCTTTTTTAGCTGGATTACCAATGACAGCTCTCCATGGTAAAGTTGCTTTTGGTAATGTACCAAGTTCTTTATCACACTTTTCCTGAAATTCAGAAATCAAGGTATATTCTTCTTCATCCGGATTATAAATACCAACCGGTCGTCCCTTTTCATATTTTAATAATCCATCCTTTTGAGAACCATCCGCAAATTGACCTCCGACAACGCCTTTCACTATCAGGCTGTCGAGTAATGAACTGTGCAGGTTCTGATCTGAAAGCCGGGAATTCATCACGCTCATAATGTATGAACAAACATCTAATCCGACATAATCAACGAGTTGAAAAATCCCCATCGGACGAATGAGAAAATCCTGGCTGACTTTATTTATTTTATACACAGCTTCAACAAAGGACCCTTTTTCCGATAATCGTTCCACTTCTGAAATACCAAACAACGCATCCCGCATGAAATGACCATTACCAATAAAACCTGCCACATCGTTGGAATGAACAATTGTCTTTCTTAACTTCTTTGCATATTGAAGCGCAAATTCGATAACTTCTTTTTGTGTTGAATCCGAGCTGATCAATTCCGCCAACTTCTGAACAGCCGGCGGATTGT
The DNA here is from genome assembly GCA_016783825.1 of Candidatus Zhuqueibacterota bacterium. Lineage (GTDB taxonomy): Bacteria > Zhuqueibacterota > Zhuqueibacteria > Thermofontimicrobiales > Thermofontimicrobiaceae > Nigeripontimicrobium. The sequence continues at coordinate 5,312 of JADHVV010000084.1, forward strand.
AAAAATGAAAGCCCAAAATTCTGCCATCGAGTTTAGCGCTTTCATCAAGCTCGTGAATGGGAATTGATGAAGTGTTGGTAAAAAACCAGGGGGATTTTTTATTGTTGCCAACAATTTGGGACAATATTTTTACTTTCAAATCCGGGTCTTCTTTGATCGCTTCAAAAATAAGTGTTGAATCATAACATGGTTCCAGCCGGGTTGTACAGCGGACGATCTTCATCACATCAAAAACATACTGCTTTATGATGTCGCTATTCTCAATCAAATCACTGCGATCTTTGTAGGTTTCGCGCAGAATAACCGTCTTCTTTTCCGCGGCTTTGGTAACCTGAGTTTTTAAAAAATCCATTAATCCTGACAGAGCTTTGTCGGAGACATCCACAGCATTGATGATAAAATCTTTATCTTTGTTTTCCGGCAGAAGACTCAGATCCGTCATCTCCATTGCAGTGAGCAACAAAATACCGCTGCCCATTTTTCCTCCAGCGCCGAGCACGGTAACGTTTTGTAGTCGGTTAACATAGGTCATATAATTGTACTCCTCTGTTTTTGTTAAATTGGAACAATTGAATTTACTCAATTTACGACATACGATTTACGATTAGCGATTTACGATTGTCGATTCCCTGCCCATCCACCTGTAATAGCCTAATTTAAAATTACTTTTATTTAATCCAACTTCTAAAATACAATTTTCGATTGGCGAGTCTAAAAACTGTTATCATTCAATTCACTACCGGACACTTTTTATATTGTGTATGGAAAGGCTGTCATTCCCGCATGTTTTTAGCGGGAATCCCCTCAATTTTAATCAAATGGATGCCCGATAGAAACATTCAGGCATGACAAATCACCAAAAAACGCTGATTTTAAAAAAGTGTCCGGTAGCAAGTCATTCAAAAGTCTTAAATCGTAAATCCAAAATCGTAAATCGAATATCGTAATTCTAAAATCGCAAATCACCACTTCGGTTGTCTTTTTTCAAGAAACGCCTTCATCCCCTCTGTACCTTCATCACCAAAAAGTGACCCAAATTCTTTTGATTCCATTCTACACCCAATATCAAAATCGGTTTCTATCCCTTTGTGAACCAACTGTTTTACTTTAGTGATTGCTTTGGGTCCTTTTAATTTAATGATTTCAGCTAATTTTAATGCTTCATCCATGAGTTGTTCAGGTTCTACTATTTTTTGTATTAATCCAATTCTTAATGCTTCGTCTGCCGATATCATTTCTCCGGTTAACAACAGGTAAAGTGCGTTTGCCTTACCAACCTGCCGGGGAAGACGTTGTGTCGCCGCATATCCGGGCGTCAATCCCAGGCTCACTTCCGGCTGACCAAATTTTGCTTTCGAACTGGCAATGCGAAAATCGCAACCCATCATTAACTCGTTTCCGCCGCCTAACGTAAAACCATTTACTGCAGCAATAACGGGTATGTTCAACATTTCCAGGCCGCGAAAAGTATTTTGTCCAAGCTGGGAAAATTTCATTCCGCCTTCACTATCCTTATCAACCATTTCTGCGATATCGGCGCCAGCCACAAAAGCTTTTCCCTCGCCGGTAATTATCATCACCCTGATTTCAGGTTTTGATTCGATGGAAGAAATCACATCATCCATCTCTTTAAAGAATAAAGAATTCAAAGCATTCAGCGCTTTGGGACGGCTAATTGTGACAATTAGTATGCCGTTCTTTTCTTCGGTTTTTAGGATTTCATAGGTCATTGTTTTTCTCTCTTGTTATGACAATTTCTGTTTTTTTATTCTAAAATTGTATTTCCATCCACAAATGGATTATTGGAGTTTTGGAGTACTGGAGTTTTTGATTTATCATCTCATCGTTGTATTACTCACCACTCCAATAATCCAATACTCCATTACTCCGTTACATTTATTAACAGTTTATAAACCTAAACCAAATAGCTTAATCTATACCAATTTCTTACTCCAGTATCTTCCTCGCAATCACAACCTTCTGTATCTCCGATGTCCCCTCATAAATTTCCGTAATTCTTTGATCGCGGTACAAACGCTCTATTTTATAATCCTTCATATAACCATAACCACCGTGAATTTGCAGTGATTTATGACAAACGCGGTGCGACATTTCAGATGCGTACAATTTTAACATTGCTGATTCTTTGACATAATCTTTCACTCCCGAATCTTTCATCCAGGCGACGCGGAAGAGCATTGTTTTTGCTAATTCCACTTCAGTCGCCATTTCAGCTAACATGAACTGGATGCCCTGAAATTTAGATAACGTTCTTTTAAATTGAACCCGCTCCTTGGAATAACGAATTGCTTCTTCCAGGGCTGCTTCTGCAATGCCAATCGCCTGGGCAGCAATGCCAATCCGTCCGCCATCCAGTAAAGTCAGTGCAATTCGCAGCCCCTTATTTTCCTTGCCCAGCATTGAATCCACCGGAATAACACAATCTTCAAAAACCAGTTCCGTACAGCTTGCCGACCGGATACCCATTTTATTCTCATGTTTGCCCACACTAAACCCGGGTGTATCTTTTGTTAAAATAAAAGCAGAAATCCCTGTTGTCGTTTTATCCATATCTGTCTGGGCAAACACAAAAATCACATCAGCAAAGTCCCCGCTTGAAGTAAAATTTTTTGTTCCGTTTAAAACATAATTACCCCCTTTGCGCACTGCTGACATTCTCAAAGCACCCGGATCACTGCCGGCATTTGCCTCTGACAATGAAAAACAACCCAACCACTCTCCTGTTGCTAATTTGGGCAGGTATTCTTGTTTCTGCTTTTCTGTACCAAACTTCAAAATCCCTTCATTTACCAAAGAATTGTGAACTGAAACTTCAACAGCAGTACCGGCATCAACCTTGCTCAGTTCTAACATTGTACCGGCATAGGCAATAGCGCCCATATTTACGCCGCCATATTTTTCAGGCACGGTTATTCCCAAATAGCCCAATTCTCCCAACTCCTTTAATGCAGTAATGTTGACTTCTCCTTTTTCATCAAGCTCCTCAACTTTCGGGGCTAATCTTTTTTCGGCAAAACGTTTTGCTTCTTTAATAACCATTTGTTGTTCATCACTTAGGCTAAAATCCATATATTTCCTTTCCGATTTTTTTTGGAGTTGGGATAAAACAAGTCTTTCGTTATTTTAATAAGTCTCTATTTTTCAACATTAATTTAGGTTGAAATGTCCAAATTACTTAATCCCACCTCCTGAATTATTCAAGTTCTTTTTTCCTGAATTGGAAGCGTATTTTTTTCTTAGTATGGCAAGAATTTCTGAAGCGATTTCTTCGATTGGTTTGTTCGTTACTTTTATCACAGGCCATTCCGGTTTGTTTTTAAAAATGGACTCCATATATTTTATTTCGCTTTGAACACAGCTAATATTTGCATAATCACCTGTTGCACCACCCAGGTGATCATGTCGCACGCGGCGCAATACGGAAAGATTTCTGGCATCTGTTGTGAGTCCAATAACCCGGTTTGGAGGCAGATCGAATATTTTAGGCGGTAATTCAAAATTTAATATTATTGGCACATTTGCCACGAGCCACCCTTTGTATGCCAAATAAATACTTAGCGGTGTTTTAAAAGTCCGTGAAACCCCAAGGAGCACAATCTCTGCTTTATCAAGTTCGTGCACACGCTGTCCATCATCATGACGAAGTACAAATTCCATCGCTTCAATGCGTTGAAAATAAGCTTTGTTCAGGTGCCTGAATAAACCGGGTTTTTCAGAGGGTGCGTTAGCGAATTGTACGGAAAGCTGAGCAAGTAAAGGTCCCATTAAATCGATTGTTTCAACATTGTGAAGCTGACAAGTGCGCAGTATTATGTCTCGCATTTTTGTTGAGACTACAGTGTGGACAATAAATCCATTAACTTTTTCAGCTTTGGCAACAATTTCTTTCACATGTGTTTCGGTGCGGACTTCCGGGAAAAGTGTGGTTTTTGTTTGCAAATGTTCAAATTGAGTCAGCGCTGCGTTAATAGCCTGTTCTGCTGTTTTTCCTGTGCCATCAGAAATAACAAATATTTGAAACATTTACCCTCCAACTGCTCATTATTAAAACAATACATCTTACCACTTAAAACGTTTAACTTCAAAATCATTTGTTATAAAATTTATTACAAACTCATACGCAATATACTTTTGGTATTTTATGTAAGCTAAAATGAGGCAAATATAGTTTCATCCATCTCCAAAAATTATTTGATAGCCACTGAAGATAAAAAAATCACGGTTTCAACATAATAAATAAACAGTATAAAGTCAATAAATTTTTTTATTTATATTGTGACCTATCCTAAAAACACAACATCATAAATCATTCTCGATATTCGGGCTATTGTTTTTTGAGCATGTTTGTGGCTTTTTATCCCCTTCGTTAATATCACCAGCACATACGCATGTTCCGGGTTTAAATATACAATTGCCGCATCATGATCTATCTCTGTAATGGAACCTGTTTTATGAGCTACTTTAACTGTTGAAGGTAAAAGCGCCGGAATTTTGCTCTTGAACTTTTGCTGCAAAAGGATATTTATCATTTTTTCACAAGCATTAGGAGATACGACCCGTTTTTGGGCTATCGCTTTCATAATTAACAGCATATCATAGGCATCTGTGGTGTTGTTCAATCCGCTTTCATACGCCTTTATGTCTTCGACTCCCCGAAGCACCCGAACTTTATTTGCATCAATCGTTTTCATCGTACTCATCACATTTTCAGCTTTCACCAGGTCAATTAATATGTTAGTGGCAAAATTGCTGCTGACAGTAATCATTTGATAAACGAGGTCGTGGATACTCATTCTTTTCCCGATATTTTTATAAACAACGTCATCGCTGTCTTCTCCAAAATCCATAGTATATTTACTTCCATCAACGATGCTGCGAAATTCATTTTTAATAAGGACTGAATCTGTCAGGCTGAAATGAGCTTCAGACGCCTGTTTATAAACTTCGATCATTACCGGTGTTTTCATTGTGCTGGCAGCATGCATTTGTATTTTATCATTTATGAATAATTTATCTCCTGTCTTTAAATCTTCAAATGCAACTGCTATTGTTCCCTCAGTTCGGGAGATAATATTCTCAATATTTTTTCTTAACTTTTCAGTATTCGATCTCTGGTTAGCACAATTTAAACACATTAACAGAATCCCTGATAAAAGAAATACTTTATTAGTTAACATCCGGCTTCTCCAATTTTGCAAATTTCAGGATTAATTATATACCAATGTTAATGATTCGATTTATTAAAATCAAGCAATTTAGTTGTCGAATTAAAATTCGTTTCGCCATGTAATTCCATATTTAAAACACAAATTTTTTCATTATGGAATAGTAGACAAATCACTATATATTTTCTTTTTTAATGCGGTTATTTCACTATCAACCAAAAATTTTGTCTCAAAATTACTACTTGCAGTTATACTCAAACCAGGGATAAGATAAAATAAAAAATTAGATGATATTATACAAGCCAAATCTAAAATATTATATTATTGGTATCTGCCAAATTCTTTATACGCATCAAACAAAATTTCAATTTTCTCCAACGATGTATCAACCTGAAGATTGTGCGCCGTACAAAAAATATATCCACCGTTGGGAGCTAATTTGATTTTTCGATCTTTTACTTCGTTTATTATTTCTTCTTTATCCCCGTAAGGCATTGTTTTTTGAATTGATATACCGCCGTGAAATGAAATAGAATCACCAAATTCCTGCTTAATTTTTGAAAAATCCATTGTTTCAACTTCAGGCTGCAAAGGATTAACAATATCAAGTCCGCATTCGATGAATTCTGGGAGGAGTGAGATTACGCTGCCGCAGGTATGATGGGCAACTTTACAGCCGTACTCATGACCGACATCGATGAATCGCTTGAATCCATCGCGAAGCAAATTGCGCCAGGTTTGCATTGGCAAAAACGTGTTTGTTTGGGTGCCAAAATCATCCCCTGTAAAAAATATATCAATGTTGCCTCCAGCAGCTTCTAGTGTTAGGCGTGCATATTCAGCATAAAAATCCGTTATCCTGTCAAAAACAGCTTTGACGATATCCGGATTCAAAATTGTGTCCATTAATACCTGATCGACACCCCGGACATACATGGCTGGTTTGAGTTGGGCGCAGCGGTTGAGGCGGTCGCCCATGAACACGACGACTTTCCCTCTCTCCTTTGCTTGCCGTGCTTGTTCACGAACCGGTTCATAGTCAAACCATTCAGCCTTGGGCCATTTGGAGTAACTCTCAACTTCATCAATCGAAGCAGCATGTTGTAAAGGATACTCGGTCACTTCACTATACACACCTGCTTTGCTCCCATCGCCGTAGGCTACAGATCTTCGGGGAACACCAAAGTGGTCTTCTTTTGAACCATCTTTGCGGGTAGTCAGTTCGGGTCCAACATATTCTGGTCCGTCAATGTATCTGAAATCAACATTAAAAAATTTAAGCAGCTCTTCTTTTGTGGAAAATCCAAATTTTTTTAATAATCCGGAAGTAATTTCGGATGTTGCCCAATAGTCGATTGGTACACGATCCGGTTCTTTGTGATTTAATGTCAGAAAAACTCTTTCTCTTGAATCCAATAATATTCTCCTGTTTATTCTCCTTGTTATTTGACTTATTTTATATTTCATGCGCGTTATTAGACATTTTTTTTGGTCACACAATCAATTCTCTCAAATCAATTTTTGACAGATCACATGTGCCAAGATCCTTTGCGGCACAAGCAGCTATGTGAGTTGAGATGTCTTTAATTGGATCCAGTCCCTGCTCAATTCTCTTTTTTTCCAAAATGTCCAGTCCGACTCTATCCATTGCAACAGGGTCTTTACTGAAAAAAATACGGTTGTCAAAAGCCAGTTGAGCGCCAACAACACTAACGGTTGATATTTTTGCTGCTTCGCCGATATGCAAAACCATTTTATCCCGAATGCAGGGCTTATTCAGTATTTCAGGAATTGCTTTGGTGCAATAATCAATATGAAATCGAATTTTGTTTGTAGTAACTCCCAGCGCGATATTTTTTGCTGCCCAGGTTACGCCGCTGTCTTCATTGTGCTTTAGTACAGCGATGTTAATTAGTTTAGTAATTTTTTGTGTAACGATCTCAGAGAAAAATGATTTTTCTTCATCCTCAATTGTAACATCATTAAATTCATTGGCGACTTCTTCGGCGACTTTTTTAATCCCCTCCCGGTCGCTGTAATCCATGTACAGTTTTCTAATTTCATCTTTGTATTTTTGGGCTTTTTCATTGCCCTGCTGAATTAACATCCACAACCAGGCAACGGAATTGAAGATTTCCCTGTGTGTCCCGGTTTCTGTAAAATTTTGTTTGACAAGCTCGCGGAATTTCTTGAGTGTGCCATCTTCAAATGAAACATAAACATTTCTGTCGTATCCTTCAATCCAGGGGACCGCTCCTTCCCATTTTGTCGATGTGCCGTGAACGCGGACACCTTCCGGGCTTTTATTAATTTTTAACCCGGTACGTTTGAATTCCCGATCCATGCGATCCCAAACAATAATATTGTTCTCTTTCACTCCTGCGCTTTTTAGTCCGGCAATAGTTTCATTTATCGATTGCACAGAAGATGAAATTTTGGGTGCGCCAAGACAATTTATCTTTATCCCCACCACATCATCCGGTGAAAACATGGAAGCCCAACTATTTTTCAGACTGTTTTCTCCTGTCAACTCTTTTAAGCCCTGGTTGAATGCACGGTGCACAGCATCAGGATTGTACTTTTGATTGTCCAGCATATCATCAGTTGCTGCAGACACAACCTGGCTTTTTTCTACGGACTCACTTATTTTTGTGCACATCAAAGGGCTACTCAATAGAGTGATTCCACCAGCAGTAATCGCTGAATCTTTAATAAATTCTCTTCTTGTTTTCATAAACTTTTGCCTTTCATTTATGTTTTAAAAATAAAAGCGTAAGCAATCACAGGATATTTTCTAATATAGAGCAAAAAGGTGATTTGGTAATAAGGAAATTGGGTAATAAAAAATTAATCAATATTATGAATTCCCAATTACCCAATAAACTAATTACCCAGTTACCTTATTTATAATAAGTTTTTAGCAAAAAAGCAAGTGGTTTATGCCGCATTATTTATCTTATATTTAAAAAGAAGGGTAACTGTTCAGCAAGCCATCTGAAAAATTAAAAATACAGAATTTAAAATTGTAGCAGAATAATTTATAGCAGAATAATAAAAAGAGAAAGCATCATTCTGCTATAAATTATTCTGCTATTTTTTTCAATGTGCTATATTGCCAGAATTGTTCTTAGCTGAATAATTACAAAAAAGGAAGAAAAAAATTTAGTGAAACTTCAGTTATGAGTTGGTAATAAATTTATCATTTTAAACTTGATTTGTATTTAAAAATAATCTATATTTTAGAATTATTTAGGGGGCGGGATAAATTAAGGAACACATATATAATTTGTAACATTTTGATTTAAAACAAATTAAAAAATTGAACTGGGTAAATTATTTTATCCAGCCCTCTAAAATAATTATCAAGAAGGATTTAAAATGCCGGTTTATGAATTTTTTTGTGGGGATTGCAATACCATTTACCAATTTTTTTCAAGAACGATTAATACCACCAAAATTCCCAGTTGTCCACATTGTAAAAATGCACAACTGAACCGTGTTGCTTCTATGTTTGCAGCAATCTCCGGTAGTTCGGACAAAGATTCAACAGGGAAAGATTTTCCACAAATTGACGAAGCGAAAATGGAAAAAGCGATGGTTTCATTGGCAAAAGAAGCAGACAGAATTGATGAAGACAATCCTCGCCAGGCAGCGAATCTAATGAGAAAACTTACAAAGGAGACAGGACTTAAATTGGGATCAGGCATGGAAGAAGCTTTGAGTCGAATGGAAAAGGGAGAAGACCCGGATAAAATTGAAAAAGAAATGGGTGATCTGCTTGAAAGCGAAGAACCATTTTTATTCGAAGATCAAAAAACAAAGTCTCATTCGAAACCAAGAATAAATCGGGAAAAAAAGATTTATGATTTGTAACATTATAACCTTACTAAACCTTAAAGGTTTAGTAAGGTTGCTCTTTCATATTACTAATCAACACTGATGTAATTCGAATTATAAAAATCAAACCATGATTAACTTCTAAAAAGCAACTAAATTAAATTGACTGATTATGAAAAACGACCTCCAAAAAATTCTCCAATTCCAAAAAGTATACTGAGCTGTAAAGGAAGAATAAGGATAAGTCTAATGGCAGATATTATTGGTACATCCAACAAAGTTTTGGAAGTGAATCTCTCTTCACAGGAATTCTCCGTTTATTTTGTGACAGAAAAAGAACGGAAAATGTATCTCGGTGGAAAAGGGCTGGGATTAAAATTACTTTATGACCGAATGAAGCCAGGGATTGATCCGTTAGGTGAAGACAATATTATTGCTTTCATGCCGGGCGTGCTGTCCGGCACCAGGGCGCACTGCGGTGGTCGATTGGCAGCTGTAACAAAATCGCCGCTTACAGGGATAATGGCTTTTTCATCCTGTGGAGGTCCGTTTGGGGCACAGCTTAAAACGGCTGGATGGGACGGGCTGCTCATCAGGGGTAAGGCAAAAAAACCAATTTACCTGCAAATATCATCAACCGGTATCGAGTTTAAGGAAGGTAAAAAATTATGGGGAAAAGATACTCTGTTTGTTCAGGAAAAATTAGGCGGTAAGAAAGCCGGAACATTGATTATTGGCGTGGCAGGAGAAAACCTTGTCCGGTACGCTAATATCATTTCCGGACACCGATTTTTAGGACGTACGGGAATGGGCGCTGTGATGGGATCAAAAAATCTCAAAGCAATTGTTGCCCTTGGTGGTGAATATAATATAGTCCCCAAAAATCAAAAATTATTTGACAAAGTCTGGAACAAAGCAAAAAAATACCTGGATCGTAATTATGTAACATCGGTCGCCTATCGAAAATTTGGCACATCATCAGGGACAAATTTGATGAATCGCGCCAACGGACTCCCGGTTAACAATTTTAAATCGGGAAGTCACCAACATGCCTCGATGGTTTCCGGTGAAAGGATGAAAGAAAAGCACAATACAAAATATTACACATGTAAACCATGTACCATCTACTGCAGCAAAAAAGGTGATTTTGGCGGGGAAGTCCAGGTTGTCCCTGAATATGAAACACTTTCTTTATTAGGTACAAATCTCGGGATATTTGATTCAGTACAAATCGCAAAATGGAACCAGGTTTGTTCGGAACTGGGTATGGACACGATTTCTGTTGGGAACACGATTGGTTGGGTGATGGAAGCAACTGAAAAGGGATTAGTGAAAAGCGAATTAAAATTTGCTTCGCCAAACGGCGTTAAAAAAGCGCTTCTCGACATTGCCAACGGAAAAGGTTTTGGCAAAGAAATGGGTGAAGGCGTACGCGCGCTTTCAGAAAAATATGGCGGGAAAGATTTTGCCATGCACGTGAAAGGATTGGAAATTTCCGGTTATGACTCACGTTCGTGTTTCGGACAGGGACTGGCTTATGCAACAGCTAATCGTGGCGCTCACCACCTTTCAGCTTATATTGTTGGTCTGGAAGTTATAATGGGATTGCTGAAACCTCACACTATCAGGGCAAAAGCAGATTTCACTAAATTTTTTGAAAGCCTGACTTGTTGTGTCAATTCCCTGCATACTTGTATATTCACAGCATACGCAATCCCGTTCGAAACATGGCTTCCTAAATACACCCCGAAACCTATTTTAGCTTTTGCCATGCAGAATCTACCGAAAATTGTCATCCAAATCATCGATTACAGTCTGTACACAAAACAGTGGATTGCCATGACCGGAATAAAAATCTCCAACAAAGAATTTCTCAAAGCCGGAAGTCGCATACACGTCCTTGAACGCTACATGAACACCCGCGAAGGTATTTCCCGAAAAGATGATACGCTTCCTCCCAGGCTGCTTCAAGAAACACGCCCCGGTGATCAGAAAAAACGAACTGTTCCCCTGGATAAGATGTTGGATAAATATTACAAGTTGAGAGGGTATGATGAAAATGGGATTCCGAAAGAGAAGACTTTAAAAGAGCTGGGGATTGTTTGATTAAAAAAATAATGAACTATACTTACCCAATATTGAATGTATAAAATTTTTATTGAATCTAATAATGAAATTTGCTACATTATAAGCATAAAATATTTATGAAACAAGCAATTCGGGATTAAAACCCCGCCATATTTTGGTATAAATTTTAATCCGCGAGATAAATCTCGTGGCTATTCAAGTTAAAGCCCAAATATTGGGAACTAATTTATTATCGAAATTTAAACAAATGAATAGCCACGCCATTTATGGCGTGGGCTTAGATAATCCCCAAAGCCATCGGGATTTTAACCCCAAATAATATTTTGAAAAAAAGGGCTAAACACCAAAAATAATAAAGGAGAGAAATAATGCCATATATCAAAATCTGGATTCATCTCATTTGGGCAACTAAAAACCGCTATCCCTTTCTACAAAAACCAGTCAGATCAAAAATAATCTCCCATATCAGGCAAAATGCTAAAGACAAACACATCCACCTCGATTTTATCAATGGCTTTGATGAACATATTCACACACTAATCTCTTTAAAAGCAGACCAGACGATTGCAAAAGTTGCCCATTTGTTAAAAGGAGAATCCTCGCACTGGGTGAATGAACAGCAATTAACCAAAACCAAATTTGGCTGGCAGGATGAGTACATGGCAGTCTCCGTAAGCCATTCAGCCATAAACAAAGTCAGGGAATATATTAAAAATCAAGAAGAGCATCACCACAAAAAAACCTTTGCAGAAGAATATCAACTGTTTTTGGATAAGTATGGATTCGGGATATTAGGTAAAACTAAGGGTTAAAAGGCTTGCTATGATTGGATAGAAAATGTTTTATAATCGAAAATGAATGTCGATAAATTTGAATCCACGAGATAAATCTCGTGGCTATTCAGAATTCAGAGCACTAAATAAACAAAGCATTATTCCAACTGAATAGCCACATCATTTATGGCGTGGACTCATATAACTCCCTAAATCATTCGAGGTTTTAACCCCAAACAGATATTAGGAAAAATTTAGATCCGTGAGATAAATTTCGTTTCTTATGTAATTCAATAAAACAGGGGTTAAAACCCCACTTTATTTTAAGAAATAATCTTTCCACGAGATAAATCTCGTGGCTATTCAGAATTCAAAACACTGAATAAATAAAGCATTATTCCAAATGAATAGCCACGCCATTTATGGCGTGGACTCATATAACTCTCCAAGTCATTCGGGGTTTTAACCCCTATAATATATGCCCAGGAATCTTTTTTTAATTCCTACCGTAAACAAATCATATTTAAAAAATTCAAACTAACAACAAACAAGGAGAAAATCTATGAAACGATTACAATTTCTTTTACTGGCGGTCTGTCTTGTTCTTATGCAAGCGATTGCCCAGGGATTTGCGCTGGCGAAAAATAACGAAACATCCGGCGTTTCATTTTTAAAATCAAGTTTTTCTGATGCATTAGCCACGGCGGATAAACCCATTATGATCGACTTCTGGTCCGACGGCTGAGGCGGCTGTGTACAGTTAGACCGGGCGGTCTTTCAAGATGAAGAAGTTGGAAATTTTGTTAACAATCATTTTATCAATCTTCGCATCGACGGGACAAAAGGCGAAGGAAAAAAATTACGCAAAAAGTATAAAATTCTTGGCTTTCCAACAGTATTGTTTGTAAATCAAAAAGGCGAAGAAATTGACCGGATTTGTGGATTTTACGGAGACAGGGACGCAACCTTCCAAACTATTCAGGATTATGCCAATGGCAAAAATACGCTAACTGGTATTCTCTCCAAACTTAAACAAGATAAAAAGAATGTTAAATTGAATTACAAACTTGCACAAAAACATGTATCCCGTTGGGAAGGCGATCAAGCCAAACCATATTTTAAAAATGTGCTCAAACTTGATCCCAATGATGAAAAAGGATTTAAAACCGAATCGATATTTAACATTGCACTTTATGACGCCAGGTTTGAGAAAAATGTTAAACCTTTATTAAAATTCATGGCTCAAAATAGTGACGAAAAATATTACGAAAAGGGATATTATAATTTATTAGGTTATTACAAAAAAACAAAAGATCAGGATGGGATGGTAAAGACTTATGAATCCATGGTTAAAAAAATGGCTGCCAATGCCGGCCTTTATAACCAGTATGCCTGGTTCATTTACGAAGAGAGAATGAAAAACAAATATGATTGGGGAATTAAACTTGCAAAAAAAGCAGTTGAACTACAGCCCGACGCAGCCCACATTTGGGACACGCTTGCCTGGCTCCATTTTGAAAAGGGCAATAAAAAGAAAGCATTGAAGGCGATGAAAAAGGCTGTCGAATTAGAGCCTGAAACTAAAGGATTTAAAAAGAACTTGAAGAAAATGAAAAAAGGGGTTTCATAAAATCGCTTTCAAACATTAAGGGGCTGGATTAAATAACTTTTCTGGTTACAGTTTTTAAATTTGTTTATTTCAAGCAATTACAGATTTTACCTGTGAAGTTTATTTTATCCCGCCCCTTAATAAATTATCTTTTTTCTACTTCCGGAAAGTATGGACTGAAATCAAAAGTTATACCATGTAAATTTAGTATGATTTTTTAATCAACTATATCTCTTATTCCCCTATTAGTTTTTTCAATCTGTCCTTCGTATCAATCAACTCCGGCAAATCCTCATCCGCATCCTTCCAGATGTCTAAAAATTTCTCGTACTCTTTTATCGCTTTTTGAGTCGTGCCTTTTTCTTCGTACAATTTAGCTAACCGGTAATGGTATTTTGGATGAATGAGAAACCGCTCCCAGTTGTTCGGATCAAAATTAATAAGCCGGTCGTATTCTGCAATGGCTTTATCCAGTTCCCCATTTTTATGATAAGCCCGTGCTAAAACATCTTTATGGAATGGCGTGATATAATTTGCCAAGAACGTAAAATCCATGTAAATTTCTACTGGCGCCATACGTTTACATACGGAAATAGCTTTCTTAACAGAATCTTGTGCCAGCAACACCTCACTATATAGTAAATCCTAGCGCACTAAAGTGCAGGCGAAGGCTGAGGCAAAGGCGAAGGAAAAAAAATTCTTAATCCCTGTGCCCGAAGGGTGCTTTAATCTTATACCTTACTCCGCCTTAGCCTTCGCCTCAGCCTTTTTGATGTAAGAG
>JADHVV010000085.1 GCA_016783825.1 Candidatus Zhuqueibacterota bacterium
CTCATACAACGAAAAGGCTGAGGCGAAGGCTAAGGCGGAGCAAGGTAGAAGATTAAAGCACCCTTCGGGCACAGGGATTAAGGATTTTTTTTCCTTCGCCTTCGCCTCAGCCTTTGCCTGCACTTTAGTGCGCTGGGGTTTTTCAAAAAATGAAGTTTATATAATCCAGGTACAAATAGATAGTCCGTTTGTTAGTTTCAATATGGAGAGATATCAAGATGGCGCCGAAGTTATCCGTTATGTTTTAACTATGAAGCCGGCCTACTTAACCACACCGGAAATAATCCAGCCTACGGATTGGACTGTCATTACCTCAGCAATCCCTTCATTCCAGTGGAAAAGTGTTGAAGGAGCTTCCTCTTATCAAATACAAATTGCAACAGAAGATACTTTTCAATTAAGCATAATCGACAGTGCAACCATTACACAAACACTGTTTATTTCTGATAGCTTAAAAATTGGCAAAACTTATTTTTGGCGTGTCCGGGCTACCAATCCATCACATACCAGTCCCTGGTCTGCTGCTCGCCGTTTTCGTATTGATGGAATAGATATAACAGATCGATTGGTTCTTTTCTATCCATTTGATGGAAGTCCTGAAGATTCTGTCGGTAATAGTGACGGAACATTAATGGGTGATGCTATTTTGGTTGAGGATCGTTTCAGAAATCCAAATCAAGCATATTCATTTGACGGAGATGAAGATTACATCACTTTTCCTGAGTCAGAAGAATACACCACTATTGATAGAGAAATCACTGTTGCTACCTGGATTTATCCACGATCCCGTTCTTTCGAAATGGGTGTTATGCACCGTGATGGATTCTGGCGTCTATTTCTCAACGGTGATGGCAGTGTGGTGGGGAACATATTCAATGAAACAGGCAATGAGCGGCGTGTTGGTAGTTCGCGCAAGGCTCCACTTTCGACATGGTCACTGGTTGCCTTTACTTACGACCAGCAAAAAATCAACGTTTATGTGAACGGTAAGCACTCAGGTGCGCTGGAATATTCTATTTCACAAATCGGAGAGAAAGGCGAGCCTTCAATACTAACGCTGGCTAAGGGCTTCGGCAATTCACAAAATGATTTCAATGGTACTATCGATGAAGTGCGTGTCTATGACCGCGCTTTAAGCCATGAAGAAATGGCAGAACTCTACCGAAAAACTGCCACTGAAAATTTCCCGCCGGATATTGTTACATTTTCACCGACAACAGACACCTCGATCACCGAAGGCGATTCCGTCGAATTTACGGTTAAATTCCAGGATGAAGATAACGACTCATTAATTTGCACATGGTCTTATGATGGCAGCGATGTTTTCAGAGATACTACAACTGAAAACACTTCAACTTATAATATGTATTTTCCTTTTGGTTCGGATGGCTTACATTTAGTGGGAATTTCTGTTACTGATGGAAAACTAACCGTTGAAAAAAGCTGGACAGTTACCGTCAATAAAAAAGCGCCGCCAAAACTCATGGTGCATTACATGCCCTGGTACCAGGCAAAACCTGAAAGAGATTTCTGGGGTTGGCACTGGACAATGGATTTCTTTAACCCGGATAAAAAGGATGCCAACGGAAAACGAGAGATTGCTTCCCAGTATTATCCATTAACAGGACCTTACGATTCTAACGACAAAGATATTCTGGAATACCAGGTGCTATTGATGAAATTAAGCGGTATCGATGGCGTAATTGCAGACTGGTACGGTAAAGAAGATTTTTGGGATTATGGATTGATCAATGAAAGTACGCACAATATTTTCCAATATGCAAAAAAGGCAGGGCTTAATTTCGCTGTTTGTTATGAAGATAAAACAATTAAAAACATGATCGATAATAATCACATTTCGGAAAATCAAGCCATTGACCATGGTCAACAAGTAATGCAGTATTTGGAACAAAATTGGTTTTCTGATACAAATCATTTGAACATAGACGACCAACCTGTTTTTATGGTTTATGGCCCGCAATATTTTAAAAATGCTGCCGACTGGGAAAATATTTTTTCAGTACTCTCAACCGCACCACAGTTTTTCACTCTGGACCACTTGCTGAGTCCGATCGCTGCAGGAGCTTATCCCTGGCCACCAATGTGGAAATCAACTGATGGTATTTTGAGTGATGAATCTCTGTTTGAATACCAAAATGATTTTTATGATAAATCACCAAATTCGGATTATTTAATCGCCGGCGCTTTTCCCGGTTTTAACGATATTTATGAACAAGCCGGTCTGGGTTTTAGCTGCGGTTTTCTTGATGACAAAAACGGCGCCACATTTTCTGCAACATTCCAAAAAGCACTCGATAGCCATCCTGAAGTTATCCAAATAATTACCTGGAATGATTATGGAGAAGGCACCAACATTTAACCGACAGAAGAATATGAGTACAAATATCTTGAAATGATCCAGAATAGCCGGAAAACCGAAATTGATTCTTCCTTTCAGTTCGCAGCTGCTGATTTATCAGTTCCTTTACAAATTTATGAGTTGAGAAAAAACCATAAAAATGAAACGACTGTGAACAACCTATTGGATGATGCTTTTGCTCAAATTGTTGCGGACAATGTTGATTCGGCTAGGGCAATAATTGAATATATAAAAATGATAACAGAAGTGAATCAAGAAACTGGAAAAATCCCAACACAGTATTCGTTAGAGCAAAATTATCCTAATCCATTCAATTCAAGCACAACTATTTGTTATCAATTGCCAAAGCCGGGGAAAGTGAATATTTCCATTTATAATGTTGCCGGTCAGTTGGTGGAAACTTTGGTGGATGAAAATAAGAATACAGGTTATTTTTCGGTAATTTGGCAGGCAACCAGGATTGGTACCGGAATGTATTTTTGCAGGATTGAGGCTAATGATTTTTCTGATGTGAAGAAAATTATGGTGATGAAATGAAATTTATTGTTGTAGTTATTTCTGACTGAATCATTAATAAATGGTCAAATGAAAATTATAATTCATTTGACCATTTTTTTGTAACAGGAAAGGAAATTATAAATTATTATAAATTAATTTGACTTTCTCCATAATTATTTTATATTATACTAATCATAAAGTGGTTTTAATATTCTTCTCAAATATTAATTTCGGAGTACGACGCCTTCATGCGCCGTTGCAATCCATAAAGGTCTTCCTTACTGTAAAAATATAAATATTAATTGATCCGCTGTTGCGGAGATTGTCCTCCGAAAATAAAAACTCAAAACCGTAAATGAGAAATACAGACTCACATGTTGAAGGATTGCATACCTGTTAATAAAACGGAAAAAGATTTGAATAAAAAAAGAGTAATCATTGTAGGTGGTGGCGCTGCCGGAATGATGGCTGCGGGACAGGCTGCTTTGGGCGGAGCAGAAGTTTTATTATTTGAAAAAATGAATCAACTCGGTAGAAAACTGGGGATCAGCGGGAAAGGACGATGTAATATTACCAACACGGCTCCTGTTGCAGATTTTATTGAAGAATTTTATCCCAGTGGACTGTTTTTGCGCCAGGCTTTTTCGCGATTTTTTTCTGATGACTTAATTTCCTTTTTTGAAGAATTTGGTTTGCCGACAGTAAGTGAAAGAGGCGGACGGGTCTTTCCTGCCAGCGGAAAAGCAACTGATGTAAAAAATGTGCTAATCCGATTTATTGAGAAAGCTGGCGTAAAAATTAATTTGAACTCCCCGGTCAAGGGATTGATCATCAAAAACAATGAAGCGGTTGGTGTAAAAGTTTTGGAACCAACTTCATCCATAACCGGAAAAACGAAAAATGAATCAGGAAAAGAAACCAAATATTTTTCCGATGCCATCATTATCACAACCGGTGGGCTGTCATACCCGGCAACCGGTTCAACAGGCGATGGTTATAAATTTGCAAAATCAGCCGGTCATAAAATAAATCAAACAAGACCGGCACTGGTTCCGCTTGAGATTTCCGGCAATATTGTCTCAAAATTAGCTGGTTTACATTTGCGAAATGTCAGGGTAAAAATTCTGACAAACGACATAAAGTTAAAAGACACATTCGGAGAAATGGAGTTCACGAATTTTGGCATATCCGGCCCCATTGTTCTCACCTTAAGCCGTTATGTTGTGGATGCGCTAAATCTGAAACAAAAGACGTCTTTATCCATTGATCTTAAACCGGCTTTAGATGAACAAAAATTAGACAAACGGTTAATTCGGGACCTGGAACAATTCGGGCGCCAGCAGATCAGCAAAATTTTAAAGAATCTGTTGCCCCAACAATTGATTCCAGTTTGTCTGGATGAAACAAAAATTTCTCCAAAAAAAGCCGGGCATCAAATTACAGCAGATGAACGTAAGAGACTGAAGTTGTGGCTGAAAGATTTTCGTCTTGATGTCACAGGATATCGACCTTTTTCAGAGGCCATTATTACAGCCGGCGGTGTCTCAACAAAAGAAATAAATCCGCGAACCATGGAATCGCGTTTAATAAAAAATCTCTATTTTGCCGGTGAGATACTTGATGTCGATGGTAATACCGGTGGATATAATTTACAGGCAGCTTTCTCTACGGGATGGCTGGCAGGACGTTGTGCAGCAAAATATTTTTAGCATCCACTTAATAATTGATGAAATGGATATCACTTTTTTGTCAACTGTTTAGAAAAAAATCGCAGAATAATTTGTAGCAGAATGATTAAAAGCGTTGTTTCTAATTATTCTGCTATATGCTATTGGAATTAGATCAATTTAGAACTACCCTGTTTTATTAAAAGGATACGAAAATTACTTATCAAAAATTAAACTCAAAAATATTTTAACCAAATCAAGGAGTCGTATTATGCAACGTTTTAAAACAACCTTAGTATCGTTTTTATTTTCTTACTTATTTGTTGCGTCCAGTGTTTTTTCTCAATCATGCAACGATGGCGCTGTTTCTCCAACCATGCTTAAACAGATTAAAGCATCCGTAGTTTTGGACGGTGCGACCAAAGCAATGATAAATGCAGTTTCCAACAATAGTATTAAAAAGCTGTCTTACAACCGGGAATTAGCCGGCAAGACCGATCACTTTTTTAAATATCGCGTAAAGGCTAAAGGGATCACTCATCAGAAATCTTCCGGCAGATGCTGGTTGTTTACCAGTTTGAATGTTCTGCGACCCAAGGTGATTGAAAAACACAACCTGAAAGAATTTTTCTTCTGTGAGAATTATTCGTTTTTCTGGGATCAGTTTGAAAAAGCGAATTTATTTTTGGAAGGTATAATTACTACCCGAAACAAAAACATAAACGATCGTGAAGTCGAATGGCTTTTCAAACATCCGATTCAGGATGGGGGGATCTGGAATTACGCGGTTGAGTTGACGGAAAAGTATGGTGTAATCCCACAAGGTGTTATGTCAGAAACTTACAACAGTGAAAACACAGGAATGATGCGCCGGTTACTCAGGAGGAAGTTAAAAGAACATGGTTTACGTTTGAGACAGTACCATGTACAAGGAAAAAATCTTTCGGATTTGCGCAAGGAAAAAGTGGAGATGCTGTCAGAGATTTACCGCATGCTCGTCATTAATTTGGGCGTTCCACCGGAAGAATTTACCTGGCGTTATGAAGACGCAGAAGGGAAATTATCAGACCCCCAAAAATTTACACCGCAAAGTTTTTTCAAAGAATTTGTTGGTGTGAATATGCGTGATTATGTACAACTCATGAACGATCCCAGCAAAGAATATTTTAAACTTTACGAAATAAAAACGGTAAAATTACCAAATGGCTTTTGGAGAACAGCTGGGGAAAATCTGCCGGTCATGAAGGTTATTTGACGATGACCGATGAGTGGTTCGATGAATACATGTTTCGGTTGGTTATACACAAAGACTATATTTCCGATAAGGTATTAAAAATACTGGATCAGAAACCGGTTTTGCTGCCGCCGTGGGATCAGATGTTTTAGGTTTATTTATGAAGTGATGATTGTTAAATTGTTGTTGTAGAGGCATTTCCAAGATTTTTATTTTAAATGTTTTCCCAATCTTCTATGGTTAAATTTTTTATTCTACTAAATTCTCTGACATTGTTTGTTACCAGAATGGTGTTGTTTGCCAATGCAATTGCTGCTATTAGGAGATCATTGGGACCTATAATAGTGCCGGATTTTTCTAATTGAGATCGGATAAGTCCATAAATTTTAGCTGAATGATCATCAAACTTAAAAGAATAAAGTTGCCCTAAGAAAAGATTCAATCTATCTAAATTTTGATCAGGTCTTGAACTTTTAAGCGCTCCATATATTAATTCAGCTTTCACCACAGAGCATAAAGCAATCTCTTCAGGCTTTTTTGATTCCAATTGAACCTTTACAGAGTCAGATGTGCCATTCAGGTAATTGATACAAACATTAGTATCCAGTAAATAAATCATTGAATATCTCCGCGGATTTCAAACTCGCCTTGCTTGCCACGCTCAATTGGAGAGTTTTTTAAACATCCATAAGTTGATTCAATAAATTTTTTCCAGTTTGAATTGGATTTTTTTATATTTTTTAATGATGATGGATATTCAAGCGCTTTGATTATTTGATATAACGACGCTAAATATTCATGCTGCACTTTATCGACTTCTGTCTTAATCATTTCTTTAGTAACCATTTGATCACCTCTTTTATGAAAATCTTAAGTTATATTTTCATGTTTTACTAATTTAAATATAATAATTAAATCGCATTTCTACAACATATTTTTTAAAATTTTCACTTATAAATAGACGGAAATAATTGTTATGATTTGATGAATGGTTATGCATTCAAAAGCTGATTCACTTATTTATTCTCAAAAACAATACGCTTCGCCTTTAACAAAACAGCAATTCCATTAAATTGTTCTTCAATATCATTATTCAATTTAGCGGAAGGTTTTTCAAACATATTCAAATTCACGTTCATTTGACTCCCTTTAAATCTGGATTCCCAGGAACCGTGCGCTACACCATTTAGCAAAACAACTCCTAAACCATTTCCACCTGTGGCTCCCATTTTCCCATAAATATAGTGCTGCATGTCAGGACTCACAAACCGCTCTCTTCCATCCGGTGCGTAGCCCATGGTGTAACAGTCCCAGCGGGGCAGGATAGATAAACTATCTTTTATTGGTTTTTTAAAAGACTCAAATTCATTCAGATCGTTTTTTAGTATCAGGTAATCGTTTTCGATAGGAACTGTTTCATGGGTTGAAATTGCTTTTTCTGCTTTACTTGCTGCTACACCAGCCCACCACTGAAAGTCTTTTATTCGTGTCGGACCAAAAACACGCAAATATTCGCCGGCTAACCAATTGAGTGCTTTTTCTTGTTCTACTTGAACAAAATTATTGCCAGCCCAGGATTTTGTTGCAACATAACTTATGATATTTGAACGAAGACTTTTGGCGCCAACTCTTAACAAGCTGCCTTCATAAGCCATTCGGTTTAAAATGAGCTTTACTTTATCATCAGGAATTTTTATTGCCCCTTTTATTTCAGCGGCACTGAGTGGTTTATTGGCAAACTGTAAAACCGCTTTTTGATAATTTTGATAATCGTCTTCACTGATAAAGCGATTCTTCTGTGAGTAACGTTTCTGCCACACCGGGTCTGAAGCCGGTGGAACAGTTGCTGCAAAAATTTTATGAGCTGTTTCTTTTGGTGTCATGTGAATGGATAGTCGCATTGCTGGTATGCGCAAAGCCAATTGGTCTTCGTCCAAATTATAGAACTCCTGTTCACAGAATGAACGCATGCGTGCATTTAATGACAGGGGCCCGGAAGGATGTGAACTGTAAACACCGATGACATCCTTTAAAACTTGTTCTAAACTTACGGATTTTTGTAGCAGGTGGTGGCGGTTCAGAGACCAGTAGCAGATTTTATTTGTGAATGAAGACATTTTGTAATCTCAACACGATTTTTTATTATTCAATGCTTAAAAAAATAACATGTCACGCACTCTTTAGCAAAAAAAATTTATGTTGCATAATCAAATTGATTATGAATATGCTTTAGAAAGTGCGTGGTATGTATTATACAAAATTTATAAGCTCTTGTTTGATATTTTGTTTAAGGCCACAACCAGCCAAAAGTACCAGCCGTTACGAGCGCATAAACAAGACCATCAAAGGTATTTTTAAGAGTCGTGCTCCATTTGCGTTTATACCAGGTGGAATTTTGCCATAATGCAACCGCGTAACCGATAAAAGCAGTGCAGCCGACAAACCGAAAGACAGCCATGTAGTGTGCTTCGGATTCCAGCGCCCGACTGGCGATATAAGCAGCAAAAATACTTACGACAATGCTATAGACGAACCACAAAACCAGGCTTGTTCCCATCGATTGTGTCCCGCTTTTCATTACAGTAAAAAATCCCACAGGTCCCTTATTTGTTTTTTCGATGAACTCAGGACTTTTCATCTCTGCCGGGCTCTCGGCGCATGGGATAACATATTCACCCGGCGGAATATTGAATTTGCGGAGTGCATCCATCACATCATCTTCATTTGGTACTTTGACAAAATCTTTGCGATGGTATGGGAGCGCCATGTGAATAACAGAACTCACTAGGAATACAAATACAGCCGAAAGTAAAATCGGTAACCATAAAGCAAAAATTGAGATCATGATCTCCTCCTATAAAACGTTGATAAAATAATTGTACTATACCGGATGAGTAGGTTTGTGTGTTTATCAAATCGAAATATTGCCTTTCCTTTACTCCGTTGAATAGCGGTTTACCTTCTCCCAGTATTATCGGATGCACTGCTAAATGAAGTGCATCGACTAAACCGGCATTAGTAAAACCGGTGATTAGCTCCGATCCACCAAACAACCAAATATCCTTACCTTGTTGCTTTTTGATATTTTCGGTTACACTTTCAAAATCCCGATTGATAATTTTAATATCACTTTGTTTTTTTTTCAGTGTTCCTGAAAATACGTATTTTGTTTTACCGGGAAAAGGATTTTTTCCCATTTGTTGTACCAATTCATAACTTTTCCGCCCAAAGAATATTGTATCTATTCTCTCCATAAAAGCTTTCATTCCATAATCCTGATCAACAAAACACCAATCGAATTCACCGTTGGGACCTTCAATAAAGCCATCCAAACTTACAGCAACATTTAGAATTATTTTTCGCATTGAATATTTTTTTATTGGTTTATCATTACTTAAGTTTATACCGGATACAAATCTATTTTTTAAAATATAGCTATAAAAAATATTTATGTCAAGGTAAAAATATTAATTAAACTGGCAATAGATTAGCATCTATGCCAGTTTATTTCCCAGTGTAAGAAGAAATATTGATATCCATATTCAATTCATCAGCAATGGTCTTTAAATCATTTTGCAACTCCTGGTATGACAAATCCGAAGGTGCAAGAATAACTGCCGTCATCATAAAAAGAGGCGTGCCGCTCATAGGTGCTTTGACCATGTTTGTGTCCATGGTTTCGATATTAATGTTATGCTCTGCCAAATGATGTGCTATGAGATGAATGATTCCCTCGTGATCCGCGCCGTTGACTTCTACTTGATAAGGTATCCAGCCGGCATACTTAACCGGAGCACTCCCTTCAGTTTGACACGAAGTTACAGTAAATCCTTGTCCTTGCAAGCTGTTTATTGAATCGTTTAATTCTTCAATTTTTTGTTCAGGTACAGTGACAAGCATGAGCATGGCAAATTCGCCGCCCAATCGCGTCATTCGACTTGATTCAACATTACCACCACAATATAAAACCAATTTAGTTACCTGTTCCACAATACCGATTCGATCTCTGCCGGTAAGTGTCAGGGCCAGATTTTTTTGCATGAGAGTGTCTCCTGTTCCTATTTTCAAAAGGAAAATATTCTATAAAATTTGTTATTATCTCAAATGAGTTCTGCTTTTAAAAGTGAATAAAATTTTTCCTTTGCATGTCTTTCTATCCACGGCTTATGTCCACAATTTTTGAGTATGATAAAACGAAAATTTAATAAGATTGCTGCCAAAGGTTTTTGCACGCCATCAGCTGGGTGAGGATCATATTCGCCGTGGATCGCAACCACAGGACAATTTATTTGTTTACCAAGCTTAAGAAGCGCTCCGCTCCTTCTCAACTCAGCTGCTTCCTTCCACACACTTTGAAATATTTCAGACTGAAAATCTATTTCTGATTTATCAGATTCGGATTTTATCGGATCATTGGCGTCGGCTTTTGAGAACAATATTCCGAATCGAGCGAAAATTGGATTTTTGTCTTTCATGGATGGATTTTTTAAAACTTCAAACAGAGATTCAACTTCAGCAATTTCTTTTTTGTTCAGACGGCTGAACCTGGTTTTCTGAATTTCAGAAACATATTTTTCTTCAAAAGGACCGTTGCTAACAAGAATTAGTTTATTCACTAAAACAGGATTCTTTGCAGCGAATATGTAGCAGAGCCAGGCGCCCCAGGAAAAACCAATTAGTGTAATCGGAGAATCACAGTTCTTTTCTACAACAATTTTTAATTCATTTGCCTGATCCTCAATTGAAGATTCTGTTTGAATTGGCTCAATTACCCCAAAATCAGTTGAGAGTTCACGGGCAACCGGAGCCATTTCTCCAACGGCTCCTGGGCCTCCATGAACAACGACTACCGAATAAGGTGGGTTTCCGTATCTTCTTGGATTTTTCAAAATATATCTAATACTCCATATTTTTTTTCCCAAAGCAGTAAATAAATCTTTCACTCCCCATTCCACTGGTGAGCAGCCGTTCTTTTTTATTACTTAATAATTGTTGTGTCCAATCAGTGAAACCACCATCAATTAAAAAACATTCTTCACCGGCTGCATTTTGGGCAAACATTTGAAAACGCAAAAGTGAATAATACTCCCTCCCACTATTATTATCGGTGTCAATTTCAAATTGAATTTGGGGATGGATTGATTTTAAGGGATGTAAAATTTTACTCTCAAAATTATTCAAAAAATCCAAATTATAAATTACAAATAGAACCCTGACTCCTTTCACATCAAAATGAATCGCGTCAGCTTTGGTCAGGAGTTCTAAATAATAATTTATTTGCTCTATCAAAGATTCTATTTCAAACAAAAATGATCCCTGGTCTCTGCCGGCAGTACAAAGAGCGAATATTCTGAAATGGGCAAATGCAGCCGGTTCATCAAATGCTTGTGCCCGCAGCACGCGGGAACTTGTGCCGAGTTTAATTGTTTTTGTGCTGCGAGGATTTTGAGAATACAAGGTTTGCCTTCTCAAAGCACATTCAATGGCGAGCACACCGGTGGGATCTGAACAAACTTCTGTATTACGAATTGTGGAGACCGTATTATTTTGGCTGATCGGCGCAAGCACAGAATTCGTTCCCAACGGACAAACCGGTGAAAGCTCAAGAATGCTAAATTCCTTTGGCAAGAGGGAATAGGCGTGTAAATCAAATTTTATTATTTCCCGTGGATCAATTTGAGCCGGTTTCACGAAACGGTTTTGTGAATATTGGGTGACAAGGTCTTTAGGTGTTAGCTTTTGTGACTTCGTTTGATATACTTTTAACAGCAGCGACTGCAGATCGGTAAGTGAAAGTTTTTCGGTAAGCGCTTCTAATAGTCCGGGGTGCCGAGACTTTTTTAAAATACGGTTGAGTATTTTTTTATTCATATTGAGCTGAGGGATATCTTCTAATTGTAATAGACCACCACTCATCTTATAGAAATTGCAACTTATTCATAATAAGACATTAAAATATTGGGTAATTGGGTAATAAGGAAACAGTGTAATTTTTCCACTCCCCTATTACCTATTTTACTAATTACCTAATTTCCTAAATTCAATTTGAACTGCTGCTAATGATTTAATCAAACTTCAGATATAAAATAAAAGTGATAAAAAAAACGGTGAACGGGTCTCAAACAGGTTGGCGCTCCGGAAAACCGGATTACTGTACTATGACATGTCCTGACGCCTCGGGGCAAAGACCTGAACCCGATACATGGACCGGAGATCACCGTTCACCATTGTAAATATATGATATGTTTTTCAAAATGTCAATAAAAAAATCAGAATTTACTAAAAAAATTCAGTTGCATTTAATACCTGTTCTTTTTATATTTAGAGATAATTTTAACTAAGCGACCATAGGATTAAATTCAAAGTACAAATTAGCCCACGGAAAGGAACACGCCACAGAAAAAAAATTGTAATCGTTCACCAATATCAGGTGTCAAATTTTTTTGCTAAGCTGAATATTTTTGAAACCTTATTTTTGTCTCTTTAACCTTAGTAGTGCCAGAGGCACGCGAAAGAAATCGTACCTAATTTATATAAGAAACTAAACCATTGTTCTTTTAGTCTAATTTGTTGATTGTGAACTCAACATCGCAAATGTCTGATTTCAGATACAAGTGAACTGTTACAAGGTTTTTTGTTTTTTTCTGTAGGAGAATATTTTGCATATTTTTTTGCCCTGTGATCGGTTACAATTTCAATAGATTTTTGGAAGAACAAATGAAAGAAAACAAAACAAAATTAGTCTATTCCACAGATCCAGGTATTCGCCGGAAAATTGAAGCTGATAGAAGCGGTGATAAAAATTCTCAAGCGAATAGCATTCTGCCTGAAAAACAGAAAATAAAAATTTTTTTGCAGACTAAAGGCAGACGTGGAAAGAAAGTAACTGTCATTCAAGGTTTTAAATATGATCCTGAAAAAATTAGCAACCTTGCTCGTGAACTTAAGCAGTTTTGCGGCGCTGGAGGCACCGTTAAAGGACAGGATATTGAAATTCAAGGGGATAAACGAAAACAGGTGGCTGAAAAACTAGGCGGGCTTGGGTATCGTGTTTGAAGTGTCCTTGTACTATCAACAAAGTGGTTTTAAGATTTTTTTCACCGATTTCCGAACATAGAACAGGAATTAAAAAAAACATGTTCATTATTAATAATTCGTTGTTCGACACAGAATGTCCGCCAATTTTTTATGGTAGATTCGTTATTTCTTTTTTTGAATATCGAATAACAAACATCGAATATCGAATAAAAAAATGCAAAATCGGTGTACAAATCGTCATTCTATCCTGTTTCCTGCGAACCTATTCTGGCACAACTATTAATGTCAATCTAAATATTGATTGACTTTGATCGAAGAACAATGTATATTTATATTAGTGTTGAGGATAATAGGTTAGGACTGTGAGTTTACGGTTATCCAGTTTGCTCCGCAAATGAATGAAACCGAAGATTCAAAAGTCCCCCTTTGAAGGGGGATACAGGGGGATGTTCCCTTAACTGTTTGTAATTTAATGACATCCCCCCTGGCCCCCCTTCAAAGGGGGGAACTATAAATCCTACATTTTCCAAATAACTTTAGTTTTCGGAGTTAACTGGATAACCCGTGCTGTGAGTTAATTAAGTTGAGCTTTTTTAATAACCAAAAAAGTAATACTGAACGCTTGGTGAAAATTTAAAAAAATAAAAGATGCCTTTTAACGAGCCAAAAAACTTAATACGAAAAATAAACCGCAATGAAAAGGAATTTTATGAATCGAATCTTTATCCCATACAAGATAAGGTTCTTTCTTTTTTCAGTTCTGAAAAATTTTATTTAACTGGCGGAACGTGCCTTTCGCGGTTTTACTATAATCATCGATATTCCGAAGATTTGGATTTTTTCTTTTGGGGTGAAAGATATGATCTAATTGAATTCGAATTAGAGTTTGCGAAAATTTTAAAAAAAATTGCCACGATATATGACATTACCCTGACAGTCAATGAGAAATCATTTAAAAGAGCATTTATTAAAGCAGGGAAAGTTTCCTTAAAACTTGAATTTATTTACGATCCTTTTCCTGTCATTGGACAGCGTGTGAAACAAAACAAGTTTTTTTTGGATACAAAAGAGAATATTGCTGTCAATAAAATAACGGCAATATATTCTAGAAAAACAGCCAAAGATTTTTTTGATTTGTACTTTTTGCTGAAAGATTTCTCATTACAAGATGTTATTAAAAAATCAGCTATAAAAATGGTGCCGCCCACGTTTGAGGAACTAATTATTGCATTAGAAGTCTCGTTTTGGGAAGGTCAAGTCTTAACGTCTTTGGAGATCGATGAAAATGAATTTATCACATTCACCAAAGACCTAATTAATGATATTTTAGAATATGCCAAACAACCTAAATAAATACTTTTGGGATTCTCCTATTGAAACATTTTCGCCGGAATTTCGACTTATCCGGATTTTGGAATATGCTTCATTTCCCGATTTATTCTTGTACCCTTTTGATAATTTTAAGATTTTACTCGAAAAAATTGAGTTGGACCGTTATCGAATTCCGGAGAGCCGTAAAATATTAATGGAGTGTATTAAGCCCTTTCTTGCCAACAGTTCTTCATTAGACGAGGCAATAAAACGCTATGTTGAATCGGTTATTCAGAGAAAATGGGCAGAGATGAGGTAAGCGTTTGAGATAAAAATTAGCAGCTGCCATTATAACAATGTGGAAAATTTTCTTTGGGATCATTTTTACCTTAGGGACGTGAAATAAATAAATTGGGTATGTAGCATTAGTTAAGTTATTAAAAATCAATTAAATTATTTTATCGATTGTCCAAGTTAATTATTTCTCTGTCCTTAAAAATTTTTCAGAAAGAATATCAAACCATTTGATCTGAATTTTGAATAGAAATTCCACGCTCTTAAAAAATATGACCTTGGGCGTGGATTTTTTTTGTGAAGATGGGAGAGATCGGGATTGGGAAATTTGGTAATTAGGTTGGATCGCAGGTGGAATGGGAGGTAATTATTTTGTTTTCAATTATTTTATGGAGTGAACACAAATGGAAAATGTAAATAATATAGGAATAATGTCAGACAGCCACGACAATCTAGCTGCTATTCGGGCGGCTGTCGAATTATTCAATCGGGAAAAAGTGGACCTTGTAATTCATGCGGGTGATTTAGTTGCTCCGTTTACTGCCAGGGAAATAAAAAAATTACGATGTCCATATAAAATCGTGTTGGGGAATAACGATGGTGAAATTCTGGGCTTGTACAAAATTTATGATGGCAACGTATTCCAGCCGCCATTTTTCTTGTCAGTAGGTGGTCAGGCAATTTGTGTGCTCCATGATCCTTGTTTACTCAAAGAGTTAAAAGAGTCTCAAAATTATGATGTAATAATCTATGGGCATGATCATAAACCATTCGTAGAACAGCTAACAGATGGAACGATTATTGTGAATCCGGGAGAATGTGGTGGCTGGGTGACCGGGAAAAGCACGGTTGCCATTTTAAACTTGAGCAGCAGGGAAGTCAAAATTGTTGATATTCCCCAGCGCGACAAGTTGCAGTAGCAGAGGCAGTGGCAGCAATAATCGTACAATATTTATAATCCTGCTACTGCAACTGTTACTTTATTGAATACTGTACAGACACAAATTCTTACCACAAAGGTGGCAGAAGAATATTTCAGGTAAGATATGCAAAAGATATTATTTAACAAGCTTGACTTAAAAAACAATAAATAAAATTAAAAATCGTAAATAATTGTTGACTTTTAAATATTAAAATGCTATATTGTTTTGTGCGAAGGAAAAGTAATGGTTGCGACAACTGAAGAGAGATTAAATTCGTTCTTTGATTGTTTTAAAGATAAGAAAATATTAGTAGTTGGCGATCTCATGTTAGATCGCTATGTTGAAGGAACAGTTAACCGGATATCCCCTGAAGCTCCGGTGCCAGTAGTAGAAGTGAAGACAGAATTTACCAGGATGGGTGGCGCTGCAAATGTAGCTTATAATCTTTATTCCCTGAAGGCTATCCCAATTCTTATCGGGATAGTTGGCGAAGATGATACTGGAAAAGTACTGACCGGTTTAATGCATAATTTAAATTTCCCCACTGAACATCTTCTGATAAGCGAACAGCGTCCAACTGTTGTAAAAACGAGAATAATTGCCGATGATCAACACATTGTGAGAGCAGATCGGGAATCAAAATCACCCATAGATAAAGAGCTTGCTGAAAAAGTAATTAATACAGTTGAAAAAACAATCGACCAGGCTGATGCAGTGATCATTCAAGATTATAATAAAGGACTTCTAACAGCTGGTATTATCACCCGGGTAATCGAAATCGCAAAAAGGCATCAAAAAATTATTACAGTTGATCCAAAATTTGATAACTTTTTCCAATATAAATCAGTAACTCTATTTAAACCAAATCGAAAAGAAACAGAGCAAGCATTAGGTATCAGGATTGATTCTGTCCAGGATGTAGAAAACGCTTGCAAATTATTATTAAACCGGTTGAACTGCGATTCAGTTCTCATTACTCTCGGTGAAGAGGGGATGTGTCTCGTAGAATCAAATGGCGATGTTTTCCGGGTGGAGACTAAAGCGCGGAAAGTACATGATGTGTCAGGAGCAGGGGATACAGTAATAAGCACCTTAACACTGGCATTATCTTGTGGCGCGAATCTAAAAGAAGCAACAACGCTGGCTAACTATTCCGCAGGCGCAGTTTGTGGAGAAGTTGGTGTTGTTCCCATAACACCGGATAAACTAAAAATGGCATTTCAAAATTTTTAGAAATAATTTAAATGGTACATTTATGTTGAGACGATGGATCAACATATTTATGTTCATATTTTTATTGTCAGTAATTTTTCCGTTTACTGCAAATTCTACTGATTACTGGCAGCAGGATGTCGTATATTCAATTTACGCGCAATTGGATGTAAAAGAGCGCCACGTTAATGGTTTTCAGAAAATTGTTTATACGAATAACTCTCCGGATACACTTACCGAAATTAATTTTTTTCTCTACCCCAATGCGTTTAAAAAAGGTTCAATAATGGACAGGGAGGCAAAAGCTGCCTCAATCAATTTAATTAATTCCCCTGAAGAGACCGGGTATTTGAAGGTT
Organism: Candidatus Zhuqueibacterota bacterium; assembly: GCA_016783825.1. Lineage (GTDB taxonomy): Bacteria > Zhuqueibacterota > Zhuqueibacteria > Thermofontimicrobiales > Thermofontimicrobiaceae > Nigeripontimicrobium. The sequence goes on from JADHVV010000085.1 coordinate 16,916, forward strand.
CACTTCATTTTAGCTGCGACACCCCCGCCTTTTTATAAAGAAATCAAATTCAAGCAAAAATATAATGAAGACAGCACATTAGTCAAATTGAATTTTGATTCTAAAATATTCCCCAGGGATAAGGTAGAGTTATCTTTGAAATTCGTTACAAAAATCAGGAAGTATAATTCACGGTACGATAAGAGCGGGTATAAAGGTCAATTATATGAAATCAGCCAATGGTACCCCAAGGTTTGTGTTTATGATAAGAATGGATGGGATAATACACCCCATCATTTTCTGGGTGAGTTCTACGGAGAGTTTGCTACTTATGATGTAACAATTGATGTTCCCGATTCATTTATCGTTGCGGCGACGGGAGAAGTAACAGCCGGAGACCCCGGTTGGAAACAAGCTGAAGTTCATTTTCCAATTAGCAGGGGAAGAAAAAGATCAACATTACAAAAACAAACGAACAGGCGAGTTGTTTCCTTTCATGCGGAGAAAGTTCATGATTTTGTCTGGACAACCAGCCCTGATTATCTTTACGAAGAGGGAAAATGGGGCGAAATTCCGATTCATATTCTTTATCAAAAATCTTCTTTTAAACAATGGAACAAAAAAGCGTTAGATGCAGCAAGGCAAGCAATCGAGTGGTTGGAAGATAAAGTGGGAAAATTCCCCTATCCACAAATCACCATCGGACAGGGCTTAACTGATGGCGGAATGGAATACCCAATGATGACAGTGCTGGGCTATTATGATTTTGTCCTGACTTTTCATGAAATCGCCCACATGTATTTCTACGGCGCGCTGGCAAACAATGAACACAAAGATGGCTGGTTGGATGAAGGACTGGTAACTTATTTATCTGATTTGTACAAAAAAGAGAAATTTGGAAAAAGTGTTACTAAACCGATATTGCCATCGAAAATTAAAAATCCTTTTAAGCAATTCAAATCTTATCCTGACTATTCTCAAGTTCAACTCAATTCACTTAATTACTACTTTTATAGCGGATTTGAAAAACCACTGGCAACAGAATGTTACCAACTTAAAGATCCATACTTGTATGGTTACAATGTTTATGTAAAACCAACTAAATTTTTTGCCATCCTGGATTACGTTGTCGGCAGAGAAAATTTCATAAAAATATTAAGAGCTTATTACCAGGAATGGAAATTTAAACACGTCGATTTGAACAGCCTTCAAAGTGTTGCCGAAGAAGTGCATGGTGAAAAGTTAGATTGGTTTTTTCAACCCTGGATGACAGGCACGCCCAGGATTGATTATGCATGTTGTAACATAACGAGTAAAAAACAAAAAACTGGTGTTTGGAAGACTGATGTGATATTCAAAAGATTGGGAGATGGCGTTTTACCGGTTGAAGCTGAAGCCATAACAACAGAAAATGATACCATCACAAAAATATGGGATGGCAGAGAAAGTCAAACAAGACTAACTTTTTTAACAGAATCAAAAATTAAAAGGATATGGTTGGACCCTCGGGATATAATTTTAGATCAAAATCGTTTTAATAATGGCACACCGCGGTTTAAATTATTTTTATATCCCGAGTTCCCAAGTATGTACTATATGCCCCGCGATGCTTATTCATTATTTTTATGGCCTCGAATCTGGTATAACAAAATTGATGGTGTTAAGTTAGGTTTAAAATTATTCGGCAGCTATTTAAACCGTTATGGCGTGATGAGAAATTATTTGTGGTACAACCTGGAATCACAGAAATTTGATTTTAATTTGGGTTACTCAGTTCCATGGGAAAAAATGAATAAAAATTTATGGCGACATTTTTACATTAAAAAAGTGGCTGGTAGATTTTCTTTTAATGCCAATTTGAATTATAATATCATAAAATCATTCCTCCAACTGCCCACACATAATTTTCGTTTTGGATTTTCCCACTTCCATCTTTTCGATGAAAAATATGACCATCGGAAAAAACAAATTGGAAAAGATATTTTTAAAGTTAAAGAGTGGGTGCCCGGGAATATAAATAAACTTTATTTTTCTTATATCCTGGATAATCCCACAAAGATGCCTCACCACAAGTTTGTTTTTAATCTTCAACTTTCATCTAAAACTTTTAAAAGTGATTTTAATTACTCACGACTGTCATTGCAGTACAATTATGAAACGCTAAAACAAGCTGGTAAAGTCTGGTTTAAATTCAGGAGCTTTTTGGGTTATTGCTATCCAGCAAAAAATATCCCAATCCAGGAAAGATTTGGGATTGCAGAGGCAAATCCTGTCCAGCGTTTCGACTATTATTATCTTCGTTCACCAGGTTCATACCCAACATGGATAAATTACCATTTGCCGGGCGATGGAAATTTAAGGGGGTATTTAAATAAATTCTATGAAAATAATTCGTATCTTTCAAGCGATCGGCTATGGACAGCAAATGTGGATTTGACGTTTAGAAAACTTCACCAGCTTTTTCCAAAGTCCGTGGGAAGAATTTTTGCAGGAATTGATGTTAAGCTGTTTTTTGATGGCGGAGTGGTGTCTATGTACGAATCTAAAGATCAATATTTATTTGATGCGGGTTTTGGATTAATAATTAATAAGATGATTTTAGGGAAACTTCGTAAAATTCGATTAGAGTTTCCAATCTGGCTGAACCAGCCA
>JADHVV010000086.1 GCA_016783825.1 Candidatus Zhuqueibacterota bacterium
AAAAATCAGACCGGCAAAAAAATGAGGTGCTGCTATGAGCGCCTGCCTTGCAGCCCCCTTCGGTGGGGGCTTTTATATATTTAACAGACTTAACGTCAATTAAATCATTTAGTTATCCCCTTAAACTGACGGCTATGGGCTTCAGCCCCTTATTTGACTAATTGCGAAGTTCAAGGACAGCTTGTTAACTCCTTGACCAAATTTAGCAAAATCATTAAAATTTTTTCTTAACTTAATGGCATTGGGTTACTGGTGACAAAGTATTCATTACAATGTATATATTATATTAAAAAGGGACCATATTTCACTTGAAAAGTATACCACTTTTTATAAATTCCTGTAATTTAATTACAGGAGAAATATGAGGTGATAACGATGAAAGTGAAACAAGCAATAATTTTAAATTACTATCGCTGTATTATCATTTTTCATTTCGATTCTGCAATGTCAGGAAAGGTAATGAAAAAGGGCACGTGGAGCGAAGCGTCGAATATATTCGGCGTAAAGCATTTGCCAGGCGGGATCGTTTCGCCAGCCTTTACGATGCCAATAAATATTTAGATTCGGTCTGCGATTCATTAAACACCGATTTTCACAGCTACCCTGCACGACAAAATAAAACAATAAGTTAGGAGGTTTAAAATAACTGTTATAAATACAATATGCGACAACTTTTTAAATTTTAGGTTGACGCCAATTGCCAGCCGGCGGACGATCGAAAACGTTCACATTAGTATATCCTTCAATCAAAGAATTTTATTATTATTACCTTAATTTTCCATCTCTAATAATCAATCCCCTATTATCCTCAACTAATAAATTTAACATTATGATAAGCAACGTTTTTCTCTTACCGTAAACTCGCTACCAGACACTTTTTCTAAAATGAAAATTAAAGAAGTTTTGTTACGATTGTCCCGTTAAATGCGAAACTATCAAGTATAGTTGTTAGCTTATGGCGTTAATTATATAATTATAAAACTGTTACATGTCGTCCGCCAGCTGGCTTGCTTATTTTTATTTAGTTGTACCATTGCAAAGTATCATGGACTATGGGCATCCACTTGATTAATATTAAGGATATTTCCGAACACCACGGCGCATTTGGAATTCTAAAATGAGAAAATGACTGTGTAGTCCATTACTTAATTTAAAAAGTGTCCGGTAGTGAAACTGTAAAAAGTAACTATTGATTTTTACAAAAAAATTTATTAATTTTTGTTAACAAACCCTAATAATTCAAAATATGGTTAATTGTTATCGAAATTGCATTGTCTGAAAAATTGTTTTCAAATTTAAAATAGGAGGAGTATAGTAGAATGAACTCAAAAAAGTTAACAAAATTTTTGTTGGCTCTTACAGTTGTTATTTCTTTCGGACAAACATGCTTTTTACCAGCCACAGCATTTGCCCAGGATTTTATGATGCAGGGATGGTACTGGGATTATCCCGGAACCGGGGACGGCAAAAACTGGGCCGACTCACTGAACAACAAAGCGCAGGAGTTGAGCGATGCCGGAATTACCTACCTCTGGCTGCCCCCATTATCCAGAGCCAGTTCCAGCAACAACAGCAATGGCTGCGATCCACAAGATTTGTATGACCTTGGTGAATATGGCGGCGGTGCGACTCGTTTTGGAGAGCGGAGTGATCTTGACGATCTGATCACTGCCCTGAACGGTGTTAGCATTAAAGCCGTTGCTGATGTTGTTTACAATCATCGCGATGGTGGAGATGCCGAGGACAATGGCGCAGTTGAAGGCTGGATTGAAGGCATGACCTGGCAAAAAGCGGAAGATGGAGATAATCCCTTTCCATCAGACCGCTTTCGTTGTTACTTGCCCATCGGTGGCGCAACAGGATATGGGACTGGTAACTATTATTTTAAAATACGATCAGCTTCCTGGCATGATCGGTTTGATAATTTTCAATATAAGTTTTATGCAGAAACAAACACAGTTGGCTGGCAGGGATCGGCAGATGTGAATGAAAGCGAGCCCAACGGCGGCAGTGATTGCGGTTAGGCGAACGACGCAATTTCCCTGGGTGTTAATATGGTCGCTTACACCGATGATGTGAGCGGCTGTATCACGGATGAATTTCATTTGAATCTTTTGGCTTCTCATTTTAGCGCTGCCGGCGATACAATCTGGCTTTACATGTCCAACCAGGGCGGCAATTATTCCGATCATTACATTCGCGGTCTCTGGTACGATGGCGCAGGCGCTGACATTCAGGGTTCAATTAAGTACCAGACATATACGGACTTCACCGATATGCCCAGTGGGTCCGGCAGTATGAATTACCTGAATTTCAAACCCAATGGCAATGCCACGCAGTTAGCCGGCGACTGGGATTGGCTATGGTTTTTCTACGACTACGATCAGAATGTTGCAACCACTGTAACAGGTTTACAGGATTGGAAGCGCTGGCTGTGGAACAATGTTGGTATTCGCGGCTTTCGCATGGACGCTGTAAAACATTTTGATTATGCGTTTGTCGGTAATTTATTGGATAATTTACATGATAATAGCATCGATCCCGGCATGGTAGTCGGTGAATTCTACGACGGCAACAGCGCAACGTTAAAAGGCTGGGTGGACAATGTGCTGGCAAATATGGATGCTGACACCAAAGCAGCAATTACGCCCCGCGTATTCGACTTCTCTTTGCGTAGTGCGTTAGAAGCGGCATCTGATCAATTCGGTAATGATGTTCGTAACATTTTTACTGCCAGCATTGTGGATGCACAAAGCGCCAGTGGATCAAATGTGGTTACTTTCACGGATAACCACGATTTCCGCGACGAGGGGCAGCCAATTGACAATGACCCGATTTTAGCCTATGCTTACATCCTCACAAATAACCAGGTTGGTTTACCTTCGGTATATTACAAAGATTACTATGATGGCGGGTTAGAGGATGAAATTAATGTACTTATCAGTCTCCACAAAAACTATACTTATGGGGCGTCGCAGCGGGATTATCTCAGTAGCAACGGTACGTCATACAGCCAAACGTTTACGACCGGTTTAGCAACAACAACTTTATTTTACCAACTAAATGGCGGCGCAGCCGGAAAAGATGTATTGGTGGCAATAAACTATGCCGGCGAAGCGTTAGACGTAACCCACGAAGTGAATACCGGTTCCATGAATATATCGAATGGCGATACCTTAGTCGATATGGTAGGATATTCATCGCCGCCATTCGTGATTGTGGATGGATCAAATAATGTGCAGTTTGAAATACCTTCACGTGGTTATACAGTTTGGGTGGAGGGTGCACAGTTCTCGGATACAGAAACAGTCAACAACAGCACCACCACCTATAATTTTAATGAGTCCGCAGACGGTGGCAATGCGCATGACGTAAATATGACTTTCACTGCGCTTTCCGGGAGTGGTGATGTGAATGTTCGGCAACGAAATTATCCGCCTGCTGATGCTCCCTGTTTAAATGTCTGTGGCTATTATTGGGAGATAACAGCGCCTGCCGGTATAACCTCGTTTACAGCAGACCTTACCTTCCACTACACATATTCGGACGCATTGAATTATACCGAATCGGCTGCTTATTTTGGCATTGCCAAATTCAACAGTTCCACCAACACCTGGCAATGGCTTGGCGGCACTGTAGATGCTGCCAATAACACCGTATCTGTCAGCGGTGTGGATTCTTTTTCCAAATTCGCCCTGTACCGCCGTATTTTTGGGGACGTTACAGGTGATGGCTACGTGGATGCTGCCGACTTACAACGATTGGGCGACTGCTGGCACAGTACCAACAGTGGTGAGTTTACCGCAGGCACCGATGCCCGGTTTTTCAATTTCAACAAAAACACGGATGGCGGCAACCAGGTCATCGATGCAGCGGATTTGCAGGTGTTTGGGGATTGTTGGCATAATGGGGTGGAGCCGGGGATGTTGTTTAAAAAAAGTAATCCTGTTTAGAAGCCGGATGTTCAATTTGCAAAATAATAGTTGACAGGGCAACTTTACTAAACCTTTGAGGTTTAGTAAAGTTTTTATCCAACTGGAAAACCGGGTATACAACCCAACCCAAACGAGCCGGCACCAAAAAGACAAGACAAATAGGGAATTTTAATTCCGATTTGTTCTACAATAAAGTATCACTTCGATTTAATCCTACAATTTTGTATGAATCAAGACGGTGAGTTGCGGAGCATTTAAGTGGTTGCTTTGTAATAATAAAAGGATATCCCCGGGATCGTTACAAGCAACTACTGATTTTGCAACCTTCACAAAAGAATCATTGACAAAACCAAGGCTGAATAAATATTGCTATCCATATCCAATCACCACCCTACAAACCAAAAATAACAAACCTTATTTTTTCAGCGACAAGCTTAAATTGCCTCCAAAGAGTACAATTATGTAGGAATTAAATCAAAATACACAATAAAGTAGTATTTTGTACCATCACAACAAGAACAAAAACAGGGACAATATTTATAAATACAATTAGTTATATAAACTAATCATTTTTTGGCATTTAATTTGCGTATACATTTTTAATAAGAAAAATAAATTTGACGGTCTAATTATATTCATACCCAACGCAGCGAACTGCAATTAGAATTTTGAAACGATGCTTGATTCTCGATGTTGGATGGGATGGGGTATCCAGAAACCAGTAGCGAGCATCCAGAATCTTTGTCGTGTTTCATCATATTTTGATATATTCAAAACTCTTTCACAAAAAACAAAGAGTTAACTGACAATATTATAGGAGTAAAAAATGTCAATTTTTTCCACAGGAAGTTCTTTAAGACAGGAAGTATTATTAAAAATTGCAGCAAATGGTAAAATTCCTTATGAATCACCCCAAAACAATTCCACCAGTTATTTCGGGATTAATACATTCAACGATAAAGTGATGCGTGAGCGATTGCCAAAAGACGCTTATAAAAAACTGCGTGATACGATCAAATCAGGTGACAAACTGGATATGAGCATCTCCAATACAGTTGCTCACGCGATGAAAGAGTGGGCGATCAGCAAGGGTGCCAGCCATTTCACTCACTGGTTTCAGCCGCAAACCGGGTTGACCGCTGAAAAGCACGATGCTTTTTTGGAATTGGATGAAGGTGAAGTAATTGAACGATTCAAAGGCAATCAGCTCGTTCAGGGTGAGCCGGATGCATCTTCTTTTCCCAGTGGTGGATCACGTACAACTTTTGAGGCGCGCGGTTATACCATGTGGGATCCTTCCAGCCCTGCCTTTATCGTTGAGGGACCAAAAGGAGGCATCCTCTGTATTCCGTCTGTTTTTATCAGCTATACCGGGGAAGTTTTAGATAAAAAAACGCCGTTACTTCGCTCGATGGATGTACTTTCTAACTCTGCTTTGAAAGTGCTGCGTTTGTTTGGGAACGACTCCGCAACGCGCGTAATAGCAACCATTGGTACTGAACAGGAATATTTTCTCATTGACAAAGCTTTTTATCTTCTTAGACCGGATTTACAACATACAGGAAGAACTTTGCAGGGAGCCCAGCCACCAAAAGGTCAGCAGTTAGATGATCACTATTTTGGCTCCATTAAAGAACGCGTTTTGGCTTTCATGCAGGATACGGAAAGCGAACTTTATAAATTAGGCGTCCCTGCCAAAACCCGTCATAATGAAGTTGCGCCGCACCAGTTTGAAATTGTGCCTATTTTTGCAGAAGCGAATGTCGGCGCTGACCGGAACCAGCTTATCATGGAAGTTTTGAAAAAAACTGCTAACCGCCATGGCATGGCATTGCTGCTGCACGAAAAACCTTTTGCCGGGATTAACGGGAGTGGAAAACATAACAACTGGTCCATGTCTGATCCTGATGGTAATAATCTGCTTGACCCGGGAGACACACCTGAGAAAAATCTCCAGTTCCTAATTTTCCTGGTTGCTGTGTTGCGCGCTGTTCATAAATATGGTGGATTGTTGAGAATGACGATCGCTTCAGCCGGAAATGACCATCGATTGGGAGCAAATGAAGCGCCGCCGGCAATTATTTCCGTTTTTTTAGGCGAACAGCTCAGTACGATTTTAGATGACATTAAGGAGGGCAGGAAAACAAAAAAAGCAAAAGAAAATATTATTGACCTGGGCCTTAGCAAAATACCCTCCATATTCCGTGATTATACTGATCGTAATCGGACTTCCCCATTCGCTTTTACCGGTGAAAAGTTTGAGTTCCGGGCGATTGGTTCTTCAGCATCTGTTTCATTGGCTAACACAGTTCTTTCCACTGCTGTCGCTGAATCAATAGATCTGTTGGTGGAAGAAATTGAAAAAGCAATATCTAACGGTGACAAATTGGATACCGCTATTTTGAAAATTTTACAAAAAAGCATCATTGAAACCGAGCCAATCCGCTTTGAAGGAAATAATTATTCCAAAGAATGGGAAGAAGAAGCCGAGCGCAGGGGATTGCTCAATATTAAAAAAACAGGCTATGCCCTGGATTTATTAATGGACGAAAAAAATGTCAACTTGTTGCTGTCAAAAGGTATCTTTAAAACGCGGGCAGAAATTGAAAATCGTTACCACACAAAACTTGAACAGTACATTACTGCCCTGGAAATTGAAGTGCAGACTTTTTGTGATTTAATAGATACCCGTATTATTCCGGCGGCGATTGCTTACCAGAACCAGCTTCTTTCAGCAGTTAAAGGATTGATGGAGATTAAGGATTTGGTTCCGGCTGAGGCGTTAAAAGAAGAATCCAAACTATTGCACTCGGTTATCGAAAAAATAATTTCACTAAAAAAGGGCAACAAGGAAATTGTTTTAAAAAGCAAAGAAGCTGAAGAGATTGAAGATTTATCGATTAAGGCAAAATTCTTTTCTGATAACATTACAAAGTTATTAAACGAAGTAAGGACTCCGGCTGATGAATTAGAAAAATTAGTGCCGGATGTTTTGTGGCCGCTTCCGAAATATTCGGAAATGTTGTTTGTTTTATAGTTTCAAGTCATTTTAAAGCCAGCGTAAGTTTTATGATTTTCGCTGGCTTTTTATGATCATCGCAAAGCGTTTTTTGGATGTTACCTTCCGAAGGTCTTCTCAAATTGAGAGACAACCATTGTGAAGAGTTTTTTTAGCAAAAAATCATAAGATCGCTTTTACAATACTATTCCTCTTCCTGAATATCCAATTTAACAGCAATCCAACAAATTATTTCATATTTTGCTTGCGAATAACCATCCAAATTTTTATATTAAAATAGTCGATAAAATATGGGAGAACAAACCATGACCGAACTTACCCTAAAAGTAGATGATGATATTGCCCTGAAATTTAAAGAAATATCCGAACAAAAATTTCATGGTGATGAAACGGTAGCTTTTAAATTTGCCCTTAAACATCTCCTGGTTGAGGAAGACCGGGACATGTTTCGTTTTGAGCAGATTTTTGAACAAATTCAGGACGAGATAAAAAGTGCCGGGCGCGTAACAGACAAGGAAATTGACACATTAATCGCCGCATATCGTCAAAAGAAAAAAGCGAGGGGGAAATGATTTGAAAGCTGTTATTGATACGAACGTTGTTTTTGCAGGGCTGGCAAATCGCAAGGGTGCAGCTTTTAAGATTTTTCAACGTTTCTTTCGGGGACAGTTTAATTGGATCAACTCAGTAGAGACATTTGACGAATATAAAGGTGTATTGTTACAATCACAGAAAATCTCTCCTGCCAACGTTCACATTTTACTTCATTTACTGCGCAAGCGATCCTTTTTTGTGCAAATCAAAAATAATCTTCAGGTTTGTAAGGATTCTGATGATGATAAGTTTCTTGAAACCGCCATTGAAGGCGGCGCCGATTTTTTAATAACTAAAAATCTCAAGCATTTCCCTCGAAAGCGTTATGAAAGCGTGCGAATTGTAAAAGTTGCAACATTTCTTACAGAGATAGAAAAACTTTATCCCTGACATATTTTGTGGTAAAATAAATTTTCTTGACTTTATATCAATAAAATACTATATTGAACATGTTAATTAAAAAGGACTTAGTCAAGGTGTTTATTATGATTAGCTTTAACTTTGATAAAGAAGCTGATGCCCTGTATGTCGAAATTCAAAGAGGAGAGTTTTCGAAAAACAAAAAGTTGTCTAACAGTGTTATTTTAGACCTGGATAAGGATGAAAATATAATAGGATTAGAGATCATTAATGTTAGCAAATTAGGAGGTTTGTCTCCGCTTTTAGAGAATCAAATTGGAACCTCAAAACAAAAAACCAAAACTATAAGCCATTAAATCTGAACTCTCTTTAGGCTTTAAGTGATAAGCCAGATTAAAAGTTTAATAACCAAGCCAGGTCGCATTATAATCATTAGATGATTGGAGGTAACCTGGCTTATGTTTTTTTGATACGAAAAATCATTAGTTTGTCTTTCAAAAGAAATCATTAATCCAGGTAGTTTTCAAAATCTTATCGTATTGTATTATTCTTGAATCTTTCATCGTAAGTGGACTGAATAAAGGAAATTTTCGATGACCGCCCAAATCATTTCCAATTATAAAATCCTCAAAAAACACCCGACTGCATCGGGAAAGGGGGTAACCTGTCCCGCCGGCAATTAAATAGGAGAACATGCCAATGATTGGAAAAACAGTTTCTCACTATCGTATTCTGGGAAAATTAGGTGAAGGCGGGATGGGTGTTGTGTACAAAGCTGAAGATTCCAAGCTCAAACGAATCTGCGCCTTAAAATTCCTCAAACCTAACGCGCTCGCTCGTGATGAAGACAGAAAAAGATTTATTCAGGAAGCACAAGCTGCCGCAGCACTTGATCATCCTAATATTTGTACCGTTTATGAAATAAATGAAACAGAAGAACAAGCTGCGACAGATTTGGGCGGACTTTTTATTTCCATGGCATATTTAAAAGGGCAAACCGTAAAAGAGAAACTCGCAAAAGTTTCGTTTGAGTTAAAAGAAGCATTGGAAGTAGCAATTCAGGCAGGGCAAGGTTTACAAGATGCGCATGAAAATGGTATTGTGCACAGAGATATAAAAAGCGCCAATATTATGGTTACTGAAAAAGGACAAATCAGGATAATGGATTTTGGTTTGGCTCAATTAGCTGACACGTTTAGGCTTACAAAAACGGGAACAACGCTGGGCACGCCTGCTTACATGTCACCGGAACAAGTCGATGGAAAAAAGACGGACAGCCGGACTGATATTTACTCTCTAGGAGTAGTTCTTTATGAAATGGTCACTGGCGAACTTCCTTTTCAGGGAGAAAATGATCTTTCCATCATGTATGCAATTCTGAAAAAATCACCGCAGCCGATTAAAAAATTCTCTCCCAAAATACCAGCAAAACTTCAAAATGTAATAAATAAAGCGTTAGAGAAAGACAGCGCTTTGCGTTATCAAACAATGTCAGAATTTATCGCTGATCTACAGTCAATTAAAAATGGACTGCAACCGCAATTCCATCATATACCACTCAAAAAAAGATTACGCTCAATCCCGGTGCGAAATGTTTTAGTATTTATTTTTGTGGTTGCTATTGCGCTGACTGTTTTATTTGGTTACAACTATTTCTCAATGAAATTTACAAAATTAGACACATTTTCTATAGCAGTTATGAACTTTGATAATCTATCTAATGATCAAAATTTAGATTCTTACAGAAAAAGTGTGGCTAAGCTGATTATCTCAAATTTATCCAATGAAACAAAGCTAAAAGTTGTTGCCAGTGAAGATATAAATAGATTTGTTGAAAAAGAAAAACAACCTGGAAATCAACAAATCAGCTTTGAGTCTGCCCTGAAGATAGCACGTAAGCTGAAAGTTGGGACGTTGATTATGGGTAGCTACTTTAGAACAAATGAATTTATTAGGTTTCAGATCAATCTTTGTGATGTGAATAAGGGAATAATATACGCAACTGAGAATGAAGAAATAAATCAGGAAGATAATTTCTTTTTTCACATTAAAGAATTATCCCAAAGGATAAAAATATATTTTAAAATTGCAAGAAACCAAGAAAAAGATTTCATCGATATTATAAAAGATGAAAATTTAGATATTCTTTCTATAAAATCCATTGAAGCTGTTCAGAACTATCTCATTGGTTTAACAGCATTTTCAAACAGAGACCATACAAGCGGCATCCAATTCATGAATAAAGCTATTGAAATTGATTCGAGTTTCACAGATGTTTATTGGGCTTTAATTAATGGCATGAGGAATAGAGCTCGATATAAGGAAGCTTATGATGTGCTGAGCAAGGCGGAAAAATTTTTAAAAGAAGGATCTTCAAAAGATAAAGCAATGTATAAGTGGCTTGATGAAAAACGGAAAAACGATTATAAGAATTGCGCAAAGGCTTTGCGGGAACTAATTCTCATAGAGCCAAATAGCGATGTATTTTTGTATGAACTTGGTTATTATTACAACAAGTTAAAAAAACCAGAATTGGCAATTGGGCCATTAACAAAAGTTTATAACATGAAAGCTGGCCCCCATTTTCTCTATTATCAGCTTGGCAATGCATATCATAAAACTCAGCAATATGGAAAAGAATTTAAAGTATATAAAGAAGGGATAAAAAGACGTCCTGATTATGCGGTTCTTTATGCATTAATTGCACGGGATTACTATCGAAGGGGGAAAATAAAAAAAGAGGCTAAGGCTATTCAAAGAATGGTTGATTTGACAAAAGAGGGTGTGTTTGATTTGCCGACCTGTTATTCAGATCTTGGATATGTTTATATGGATGATGAATATTTCGATCGTGCTGAAGAATTTTATAAACAATGCGTGAACCTTGATACAACAGATGCTTTTTATCGCTTACGATTAACGACTGTTTATGTCAGGCAGAACAAATGGCAAGAAGTGATTAATGAGCTTCAAAAATCTTTGGACTTCAATCCAAATTTTGCGCCGGCATTTTACTGGATGGGGACAGCATTGGATAAACTTAATAAGCCAAAACAAGCAATAATCGCTTATGAACAATATCTCAAATATCGAACAACTGAAGACCAGGTAACAGAAGTCATAAAAAGAATTGAAGAATTAAAAATATTGGAATAAAGCAATCAATGAAAAACCAGGTAAATGAACCGAATGATTCTTCGTTTTCTGATCATTTGATTAAAATGGCGCAGCGTTTGCTGGCAGAAACTGAGGTCAATCATGTTCTGAACGTGGCAATGGACGAAGTCATTCAGATCTCAGGTGCTGAACGCGGCATGATAATATTGTTTGATACCACAGGTGATATTCTTTTCGAAACGGCAAGGAATTTAGAAAAGCAGGATATAAATCGTCCGGAATTTGAGATAAGTCACACCATTATCAACAAAGTTAAAAAAGAACAAAAACCAATATGTTTGCGAAATGCACTTCAGGAGCCATCACTCAAAGACAGTGCAAGCGTTTCCCGGTTAAATATTTTGTCAGTCATTTGCCTGCCGCTTTTGCATAAATCAGAATTGTTTGGAGTTGTTTACCTTGACAATCGTACGGTCAGAGGCGCTTTTTTGCCGGAGACGTTTCAATTTGTGGAGAGATTCACAGACTTCATTTCTGTTGCTGCTTTTAGTGCATTAGAACGAAAACAACTTGTTAACCATATTACGGCTCTTGAAACGGAACTTCGAAACAAATATCATTTCGATGCAATAATTGGCAACGATTTAAAAATTGTGGACATTCTAAAACTTGTTGGACAAATCGCTGCCACAGATGCCACAGTTTTAATTCAGGGGGAGAGTGGTACTGGTAAAGAACTAATTGCTCGTGCTCTCCATTACAACAGCCAACGCAAAGATAATTTGTTCGTTCCCATTAATTGCGGTGCGCTGCCGGAAAATTTATTAGAATCAGAACTGTTCGGACATGTACACGGCGCTTTTACCGGAGCAATCAAGGATAAAGTAGGATTGCTCGAGCAGGCAGACGGCGGCACTTTGTTTTTGGATGAGATTAGTGAAATGTCTCCGGTTCTGCAAGTAAAATTGTTACGTGTGTTGCAGGATGGTCAATATTACAGATTAGGAAGCACTCAAACTCGACAATGTGACGTGCGCGTTATTTCTGCTACCAACAGGGAACTGGAGATAATGGTTAAGCAGTCGAGCTTTCGAGAGGATCTTTTCTACAGGTTGAATGTTGTTGATGTAAAATTGCCACCGCTTCGTAAGCGAAGAAATGATATTATTTTATTGATTAAACATTTTTTAAGTACTTACGGCGTTAAATACAATAAAAAAGATTTACTGCTCTCCCTTGAAGCTGAAACATTATTATTAAGTTATGATTTTCCCGGCAATGTTCGCGAACTGGAAAATATTATTCATCGTGCAGTGGTGTTAGCAGAAAGCCAGGTTATTGAAGTACAACAGTTACCTTCCAATTTGCAAATTCAAGCAGCAAATTTTAGTGATAAACAAAAAACATCGATCTTCGCGATGGCAAAGCAGCAATTAATAGAAAAGTTTGAACGAGATTATGTTATTGATTGTCTAAAATCAACAAAGGGAAATATTACTCGTGCAGCTAATGTCGCTGGTATGGACAAAAAAAATCTTTATTCGAAAATGAAGAAATATAGTATTAAGGCAATCACATATAAATAAAAATTACTTGTAACTATTCAGCGAAACTTTGCACCGGGGGCACTTCCTTCAGTCGCACCACGGGCACTCCTTTCAGTCGCCTCAAACCAACAAGTATCTTGATTTGTCATTCCCGAGATCTTTTAATCGGGAATCCAGTTATTTATCTCAACAATGGATTCCCGCTTAAAACGTGCGGGAATGACATACCTGAATAGTTATATTTACTTCTAATATCGGGGTATTTTTACCACCATTTTGGCAAACTCGCCACGCTTTTTTTACAATCAGCATTTTTGGAATGAATTACTCACAAACTGAATCTTCATAAAAATCAACTTGTTAGATTGATTAATATTAGGCTCATTTTTTTACCTCCTTCTTGGCATCATAGTTGAATTAAACCAGAAAGTAACTTAATATTTGCAGCTTTTGGTTTAAAAATTAATCCATTTATCAAACCAAAAAGCCGGCATTTAGTTAATCATTCAATTAATTTAAGGAGGTTCAAAATGAAAACTTATTTTACAGTTCTAACAACTTGTATTGTACTCTTCTGTATTTTTTGTTTTTCAGAACTACTTTTAGCACAAATCGATTGGGAGCACGTGACTGACCAACCGGTTATGGATTATGGAACTTCAGGAGAGTGGGACTGCTGTTGTTTGTTTTTTCCGATTGTTATAAAAGATGGCGACACCCTTCGTATGTGGTACACCGGACTTAATGGTCCTTCAATATCTCCTTCAACAATTTGGGCATTTGGCTATGCCTGGTCTTTGGATGGTATCTCATGGACTCGTGATGAAGGGAATCCTATTCCCGGCGTTACTTCAGGCGCTGTAATAAAAGATAGTGATACACTAAAAACGTGGTTTTCAGATAATGAAAAAAATTTGTGGTATGCAACATCTCTTTTTGGAAGAAAATGGGAAAAACATCAAGGATCAGGATTAAAGCCAGGTACTGCTGGTGACTGGGATGATAGTTTTGGTTTTTTTGGTCCCAATTATGTCATCAAAGAAGAAGGTCTTTACAAAATGTGGTATGTGGGTTCAACAGGAGATATGCCTTTTGCAACAATTCAAATTGGATATGCCACATCAAGCGACGGGCTTCATTGGGAAAAATACGATGATCCAACCACAACAGAGTCACCATTTTCTAACAGTGATCCCGTGTTAAAAGTTGGAAATGCCGGGGAGTGGGATGAACTGAGGGCATTTATTGCTACTATACTCCCCACCAAAAATGGCTATGAAATGTGGTATTCCGGATTAAAAACCAACTTAGCAGAAGGTCAGTGGATTGGTTATGCAGAGTCGGAAGATGGCATCAACTGGTCGAAACTTCCAGAAAATCCGATAATTAATACTTGCCCTGTATGGGGCAAATTTGGATATCTTACAGGTTCGGTATTAAAATTTGATGGCTATTATCATATGTGGTATACAAGCTTTGATATGTATGGTGATAGAGGAAGATTTGGGTATGCAATTTCAGACACTTCATCTCCTGTTCACGTACAAATAGATAATTACAATATTCCTGAAAATTTTTCTTTATCTCAAAATTACCCCAATCCATTCAATCAAAAAACAACCATCAGCTATCAACTACCGGTAAACAGTTTTGTTGAACTTTCAATTTACAGTGTGCTTGGGCAAAAGATACAGACATTGGTTTCGGAACGGAAACAGTCTGGAATTCACAAATTTGAATGGGATGCCAGTGGATTAACAAGCGGCGTATATTTTTACCAGCTTATGGCTGGAACCAATATTGAAACAAAGAAGCTTATTTTGTTGAGATAATATTTAAAATTTTGATTATTCTAAACAACTTTTGTACACCTTCTTAAAAAAGCCCGTCTGAAAAATAGTGGCGGGCTTTTTTTAAATACCGCTTTATTGATTACATTTATGTTACCCTCATTAAATTATAATTTCCTAATCCGGACGATCCACAGGGCTGTTCAGTTCTATTAAAAAAAGACACAAAGTCAAGTCATTCCGGCTGGAGCGAAGCGGAATGCCGGAATCTTGTGGTTAAAATTAGGAGATTCCGGCTAAAAACATGCTGGAATGACAGTTTTTCATAAAACAATATTAGAATTGAACAGCCCTGGATCTAGAACCAAAAAGAAAATAAATGACAGAAAAATGCTTTATTTTTCTGCCATTCATTTTTCTGTCATAATTATTCTGGCTTATCCGGATAAGGTGCCAAAAGTTGATTGTTATTTCATTTTATTATTTAAAAACAAAAATTCAGATTTTACTTGCGCAAGGCTTTATTAATTTTTATATTAAAGTGAATCTCAAATAAATATTATCTTACCACGGAGCCGCAAATGGAAAATATCTCAAACTTCAGAAAAACAATTCTCGGAATCCAAATGCTGTTTGTCGCATTTGGCGCACTTGTTCTTGTACCTTTGTTAACCGGGCTTGATCCTTCGATTGCACTGTTAACTGCCGGCGCCGGCACGCTTATTTTTCAATTGATCACTAAATCCAAAGTACCGATTTTTTTAGCAAGCTCTTTTGCTTTCATCGCTCCAATTCGTTACGCGGTTGATAATTATGGTGTAGGCGAAACATTGGGTGCGTTGTTTTGTGTGGGTTTGGTTTATTTGATTTTCAGCGCGGCGGCGAAAATTGGTGGAGTAGCAGCGATTAATAAATATCTGCCACCGATTGTAACGGGTCCGGTGATTTTGTGTTTCCCTGGACTAAAGCGATAGAAACAGGCTCTTTTGCTTTACCCAAATTCAGTCTCACCGCAATATTATTCATGATTCCTGTCGCCATTGCTCCAGCCATTGAACATGTCGGGGACTTGTTGGCAATCTCATCTGTTACCGGAAAAAATTTCATCGAAGAACCGGGATTGCACCGCACCCTGATGGGAGATGGAATAGCGACATCTTTTGCGGGATTATTGGGCGGTCCTCCAAACACGACATATTCGGAAGTTACGGGTGCTGTGGCGTTGACCAGAGCATTTGATCCTATCTACATGCGCATCGCCGCTGTAACCGCCATCATTTTGGCATTTGTGGGAAAGTTAGGCGCGGTTTTAAAAACCATTCCGGTACCGGTTATGGGCGGGATTATGATTCTCCTATTTGGAATGATTGCAGCCATTGGCGTTAACTCTTTGATTAAAGCCCGTGCCGACATGACCAGACCAAAAAATGTAGTCATTGCTTCAACCGTGCTTGTTATTGGTATTGGAAATTTGGTGATCTCTTTTGGCAGCATCGAGCTTGGTGGAATCGGATTGGCTGGATTGGTGGGCGTTATTCTGAATATTATTCTGCCGGAGAGAAAAGACGAGGACGGGGAACAAAGCTTTCAACCTGAAGATGACACGAACGATTAGTCTTAGTTAGCCTGAATTATTCATTAATTTTTGCCACAAAGACACCAAGACACGAAGAAACAATAAGATAGGTGTTAATAGTATTTCAAACTCAGTTTTAACTTATAAATTTATGAATTATATTCTTAATCATTGTTTTTTATTGCTTTGTGACTTCGTGTCTTTGTGGCGGAAGAATATTTCAGGTTAGATAGATCGAATTATTAATCAAAGAAGGAACAAACCAACATGCAAAATTTTAACCGCAGAGATTTTCTAAAATTTTCCGGAGCAGCGTCATTATTAACTCTTCCCGCCCTGGTTAACTGCTCAAAAAATGAAGATTCCCCAATAAACACGCACAATATCTCTGATCCCTGGCTTGAAATAAATCTGAATAATATCGCCTGGAATTTATCAGAAATTCGACAGCTTGTCTCTCCCCGCCCCGTAATGGCAGTGATCAAAGCCAATGCTTACGGACACGGACTGGTGGAAGTTGCCAGGTTTCTTGAAAAACAAAAAGTCGAATTTTTAGCTGTGGGTAATATTGCTGAGGCAGTGAAGGTAAAGGAAAGCGGGGTGAAAACTCCTGTATTAAATTTTGGCCCGTTTTCAAGCCAAGATGCAGAACAGTTAGTGCGATTAAATATTTCGCAATCAGTTTATACGGATGGGATTGAAAGACTTTCCGAAGCTGCTCGTAAATTAAATAAAACAGCCAAGGTTCACATCAAAGTGGACACTGGTCTGGGCAGAGTTGGTGTACCTTATTACAAAGCCTTACTTTTCATCAAAAAAGTTGCTGATTTGCCCGGAATTTCTATTGAAGGTATTTTCACCACTTTTACCGAAGATGAGGAGTTTGATAAAATTCAGTTGCAGCGATTTTTAAAAACCTGTCAGGCTTCAAAAGAGTACGGCATAAATGTTGGCTTACGACATGCCGTGAGCAGTGCCGGGCTCCTTTCGTTCCCAGCCGCTTTCCTGGATATGGTGAGACCGGGCATCACAATTTATGGTCACTATCCTTCGGATAAAGAATACCTGGCGCGCAAAATAAATCTAAAACCGGCAATGTCTTTGAAAGCAAAGGTGATGTACGTAAAAAATCTACGACCGGGCGACGCGGTTTCATATCACAGAAAATTTGTGGCAAAAAAAGAGACACGAGTGGCAACGCTGCCAGTTGGCTACTCCGATGGCTATCCATACCAGGTGGCAGAAAAAGGAGAAGCGATCATCCAGGGGAAAAGATGGAAAATTATTGCCGCGGTTACTGCCAATCATACGACATTAAATGTTACCGGTGTAAATAAAATAAAGATAGGGGACGAAGCTGTTCTTTTCGGGAAACAGAACTCAACAGAGGTTACTGCTGAAAATATCGCAAATTGGGTGGGAACATCTGTTTATAAAATTGTGATTGGTATGAATTCATTGCTTAAGAGATTTTATATAGGTAAATAATCAATTTTATCAACCAACGTACAGGTGATAAAAAATGACAGGTAAAACCATCTCCCACTACAAAATCCTTGAGAAGTTAGGCGAGGGCGGGATGGGTATCGTCTATCTCGCAGAGGATACCAAACTCAAACGCAAAGTCGCTCTTAAATTTCTACCACCTTCATTTTCTGTTGATGAAGAATCCAAACAGAGATTTATTAAGGAAGCGCAATCAGCCTCTGCTTTGGATCATAATAACATCTGTACAATATTTGAGATCGATGAAACAGAAAACAAAGAATTATTCATTGCTATGGCTTATTATGATGGGGAAACGTTAAAAGAAAAAATCAAGAACAAACCGCTTAATAAGGATGAAGCAATTGATATTATTATTCAATCTGCAGAAGGATTGATAAAAGCGCACGAGATTGGAATAATCCACCGGGATATTAAACCAGCCAATATTTTTATATCAAGTGAGGGTGTTGTGAAGATACTTGACTTTGGAATTGCGAAGGTATCGGGTCAAACTCAGCTCACACAAAAGGGAAGTCTCATTGGTACGCTAGCTTATATGTCGCCGGAACAAGCGAGCGGAGAAACAGCAGATCAACGAACCGATGTCTGGTCGCTGGGTGTTGTACTTTATGAGATGATTACCGGTCAGCAGCCATTCAAAGGTGGTTATGATCAGGCAATTATCTACTCTATTTTTAACGAAGAACCCGAACCGATACAAAATCTACGAAAAGATATCCCGGCTGAATTAGAACAAACCATTTTAAAAGCGTTGGCAAAAGATAAAAAAGCACGATATCCATCATTGAAAGAGTCATTCAGGATTTATATCAAATTCACAAACCCATGTCCACAGCGGAAGGTGAATTGGATGATACAAAACAGTTATTGCGGATAATTAAGAAACCCGGTATTGCAATTCCTGTTTCGCTTTTTTTTATAATCATGTGTATAATAACTGTTTGGTTTTTAAATCGTAATTTCAAAAAAAGTTGGGCAAGGGAGCAGGCTCTGCCTGATATTGTCAGGCTTGTGAATGAGAACGAATATACTGCTGCATTCCAACTTGCTGAACGAGCCGAAAAGTATATTCCTAATGATCCCCAACTGGGTGACCTGATACCCCAGGTACAAAGAACATTTTCAATCAAAACCACTCCTTCAAGGGCTGACGTGTTTATTAAAGATTACACGGATCCGGATGGAGATTGGGGACACATTGGTAAAACGCCACTCGATAGTGTCAAAATCTCATGCGCATGTAAACAATGGAAGATTGTCAAACAAGGTTTTGAAATTGTTGTCGGTACGGACAGGTGGAGCAACAGGGATAAAGATGTTTTAACTAAATATGGAATCTCTATTTTGTCCCATGTTAATTTAAATAATAAACTTGATGAGGCGGGAACAATCCCTGCAGAGATGGTAAAAGTAAACGGTGGCTCTGCCTGGATCGGTGAGTTGGAAAATTACTTAATAGATAAATATGAGGTATCCAATAAACAGTATAAAACTTTTGTCGATAGCAACGGATATCGCAGGCAGGAATATTGGAAACAGCCATTTGTTAAAGATGGTCGGATTATTTTATGGGAAGAGGCAATGGCAGAATTTGTAGATGCAACAGGCAGACCCGGCCCTGCAAAATGGATCGTTGGTGATTATCCTGATAGATTGGATGATTACCCGGTGACAGGTATCAGTTGGTATGAAGCTGCTGCTTACGCGGAATTCGCTGGTAAAAATCTTCCTACCATATTTCATTGGGGTTTCGCTGCAGGGCTTGACAATCATGTGGTTATCATACCACACAGTAATTTTGAAGGTGAGGGCGCAGCGCCTATCGGTAAATATCGCGGGGTGAGCCCTTTTGGGACTTACGATATGGCGGGAAATGTCTCGGAATGGTGCTGGAATGCGAGTGGCGAAAACCGACTTCTTAACGGCGGTTCGTGCTATGATCCGCCATATATAGTATTACCAGTTGAATCTTTGTTTTTTATGCAAAAGTTTTTTAATAAAGATCAATTACTATTACAACGAAAAGGCTGAGGCGAAGGCTAAGGCGGAGCAAGGTAGAAGATTAAAGGTTTAAGATTTTTTCCT
>JADHVV010000087.1 GCA_016783825.1 Candidatus Zhuqueibacterota bacterium
TTTTATTACCCAGAGCAATTAACTCTTACAACGAAAAGGCTGAGGCGAAGGCTAAGGCAGAGTAAGGTAGAAGATAAAAGGATTAAGGATTTTTTTCCTTCGCCTTTGCCTCAGCCTTTGCCTGCACTTTAGTGCGCTGAGATATAACTATCCGTTGGGATATTGAAAACAGAGAGTTAAAATATAGAATTGGTGGAGCAGGTAATCCCTATTATGATTTGAATGATGATACAATTTGGGACATATTAGATGAAGCTCCTCCAAACCAGGATGCATTTCAGCCCACCCAACCTTACAACTTCAGATGTACAAATTCAACCAGTTGGGGAAACAATCCTGAATTTGCGTGGGATCGACCTGACGAACCAACAAGCACTACTTTGACATATAATATCTATTGGAATGCAGGAGCCAGTTACCATAAAATAAATGGTAGCCCAATAACCGGTACAACTTATACCCATACCGGGATTAAGTTACAAAAATTTGGATCTACAAATTACTATTATGCTACAGCCAAAGGATCAAGCTCCCCGGAATCAGAAGCATCAAATATTGTACAAATAAAAACCGATCATGCAGAAAAAAAGCAGCCTGAAAAACCACTCAAACAGGATGAAGTAAATAAAAACAACATTACTGCATTAACAATATTCCCAAACCCATTTAATCCATCAACACAAGTTTTCTACTCTCTCCTTGAAGAGAATTATGTTCGTCTTGATGTTTATAATATCTCAGGACAAAAAATATCGCAATTAGTGAACAAATATCAATATCCAGGGGAATATTCAGTAAGTTTTGATGGTTATTCCCTGGCTGGAGGTTTATATTTTATCCATCTGCAAGTTAGTGATCAAGTTTTTACTAAGAAGGTTTTACTATTCAAATAGTTTTTCCTAAAATCATTTTACAGATCAAAATCTTGGAGCCCTTTGAGAGTTATGCATTTGATCTCAAAGGATTCTTTTTGTGTGGACATGTTTTGTTTTTGTTAGCCCCCAAAAAAATCTTGTGTTCCAAAATAATTTGACAAATCAATTTGATCCACAAATAATAAATTCCGCACATTACCGCACAATATCTTGATGAAAAAACAAAGGTCTTGAAAAAGACCTTTTTCTATTTGTGATATTTGAGATAAATATATAAAAAAATTGAAAAAAACTAAAATATTATTTGACAAAGTCATAAAAAATTTGTATAATCCAAATCGAGTTTAATTTATTATTTATTATTGATTACTGGTAAAGAGTTATTATATGGTAAAAAGTATGACCGGTTTCGGTCGCGCAGAGTTGAGAGAAAAGGAGATTGAGATTTCAGTGGAAGTTCGTTCGGTGAATAATCGATTTTTAGATATCCAGGTAAGGCTTCCCAAAAGTTATTTCCACCTGGAGCATGAAGTAAAATCATTGGTAAGACAATATGCTTCCAGGGGAAGATTGAGTGTTTTTGTCAATCTGAAATCTTATGGCGAAGACACTTATGATGGAATCAAGATTAACCAGGAGTTTGTTGAAAAGTATTGGAGTTTGCTGACTGGATTAAAAAAGAAATATAAAATTCCCGGTAAATTGAAATTGGATCATCTGCTTACTTTCCAGGATGTTTTTATTTATGAAGAAAACGGACAATTTGCGGAACACATCTGGGAAAAGACAAAAAACGTATTAAAAGAGTCGCTTAAAAATTTTACAGAAATGCGGCAAAGAGAGGGAATTGAATTAGCAGAAGATTTAAAAAATAGAATCGATTTGATGGAGGAGAAGGTCGATCAAATAGAAGCTATCTGTGACCAAAGACACGAAGATGAGTTATCTAAAATACGCGAACGCGTAAAAGAAATTGTGAACTCAGATGAGGTTGATGATACACGGTTAGAAACGGAAATTGCTTTAATGATAAACCGAATTGATGTAACTGAAGAATGTGTGCGCTTCCGCAGTCATAATAAACTGTTCTTAGAAACATTAGAGAATGAAGACAGCGTCGGGAGAAAGTTAAATTTTTTGCTTCAGGAGATGACGCGCGAGGCAAATACAATTGGATCAAAAGCTAATAACGCGGATATTTCACATCTCGTTGTGGAGGTCAAGGAAGAAGTTGAGAGGATCAGGGAACAGGTGCAAAATATAGAATAAAGGAACAAATTATGATGATCAGCGTTGGTTACAGAAATTATATTTCTGCGCAGCGAATTGTTGCCATTATTTCTCCTGAATCCCGACCTACAAAAAACATGATTAACGGCGCCCGGGATCAGGGGAAATTAGTTGATGCGACCATGGGAAAAAAAACAAAATCGGTAATTATTTCCAACAGCAACCATGTTATTCTGTCAGCAAATTCTCCTGATACAATTGTTAATCGAATTCAAGTTTTTGAACAAAAATCATATTTAAATAAGGATGAATAGTAGCACTTGATGGATGGATTTTTAATTCTGATTTCTTCGCCGTCCGGAGGCGGCAAAACGACAATCATTCATAAAATTCTTGAAACTGATCCTGAAAAATTTATCTACTCCGTTTCAGCGACAACAAGGAAATTACGCCCCGGGGAAATTCATGGTAAAGATTATTTTTTCCTCACGGAGAAACAGTTTTTTGAAAAAGTCGAAAAGAAGTATTTTTTAGAATGGGAAGAAGTTCATGGTTATTATTATGGGACGGATTCAGATTTTATAAAAAAAAACATTATAGATGGAAAGTGCGTTTTATTAGACCTTGATGTTAATGGTTCGTTACGAGTGGCACAAAATTATGAAGGAAGTGCGATAACAATTTTTATTGCGCCGCCTTCAGTTGATGAGTTAGTCAAACGTCTAAAAAAGAGAAATACGGATTCAGAACAAGAGATAAATAAACGGTTGAAACGAATACCGCTTGAAATGAAAAAATCAAAACAATTTGATTTTGTTGTGGCCAATAATAAATTAAGTGAAACTGTAAATAATGTTATTAAAATAATAGAAAAAGCAGGAGGTTAAATAGGATGGGAAGTACTCTATCATTGGAAGATTTGGTAAAGCATAGTGATAATATTTATGAAGCAATTATTATTCTTGGCAAACGCGCCAACCAGATTAACGAAGACCAAAAAGTTTTTATCGAAAGAGAAGCTGGTATTGATGATTCTTATGATAACGATGATGAGGATGATTATAATGATCGCGATATGCTTAATGAAGGAAAAAAAATCAGGCTGCCAAAACCAACATCAATGGCAATTGAAGAATTTATCTCAGGTAAACTTCAGTATGATTACGGGGATGATGTTGAAGGGGAAGCTGCGCAGGCGAAAGAATAGCAAACGCAGAGATCGTGGGATTACTTAAATTAAAATTAAAGCCACGATAAGTGGCAGTAGCAGGGGCAGTTTTAATCATGCAATTTTAAGACAACTGCTACTGCCTGTGCAGTTACCTTACTTATATTATGGAATATAAACTGTGCAACTGCCACTGCTACTTTGCTGAATAAAACTATAAATGCCATTTTAAATCTTTCGCAAAATAATACTGAAATATCTATCATTTAAGCCATGCAAATATCAAACAATACAGAAACGCTGGATTTTTTAGACCAGGTCAAAACTTATTTTCAAACTGAAAAAACGCTTTACGGCGAAGATCTTTATTTGGATTATGATTTTCAGAATTTATTACGATCTGAAAGTGAAAAAAAAAGGGATGTTTTATTAAAACTGTTCTTTCATGTAAAAGAATGCCGGAACTGTGATTTGGCTAAAAGCAGAAAGAAATTTGTTTTTGGTTCGGGGAATCCATCATCGCGGATTATGTTGATAGGCGAAGCCCCGGGCGCTAATGAGGATTTGCAGGGTAAACCTTTTGTCGGAGAAGCAGGAAAATTATTAGACAAAATCTTGGCAGCGATTAAGCTTACGCGGAATGATATTTTTCTGACAAATATTTTGAAATGCAGACCACCTCAAAATCGTGATCCACTGCCGGATGAGGTTGTTGCTTGTGAATCTATTTTGCTGAAGCAAATTGAGATTTTAAAACCGGAGTTTATTTTAATAGTTGGAAGAATCGCTGCGCATTATCTGTTAAAGACAACGGCGCCGTTGCGGGAATTAAGAGGCAAGGTTGTGGATGTGTTCAATGCTAAAGCAATAGTAACTTACCATCCATCAGCCTTATTGCGAGAACCAGGATTAAAAAGAAGCGCGTGGGAGGACGTGCAGCTTTTTCAAAAATTATATGAACAAGGATAATACAAACCAACAATGCCAGCAAACAAAGAAACAAAAAGAATTGAACGAATTCCACCCCAGGATATCGATGCAGAAATGGCAGTGTTGGGATCAATGTTTTTAGACCTTGATGCCGTAGGCAAGGCAATTGAAATTTTGGATGAAATTTGTTTTTATAAAACTGCGCATCAAACAATTTACTCTGCTGCTGTGGAGCTTTATGATCGTCGTGAGCCAATAGATGTGATCACCATGGCGGACATTTTAAATAAGAAGAAAAAATTAGAAACTGTTGGTGGGAATTATTATCTCATTCAGCTTTCTGAAAAAGTTCCTTCAGCTGCAAATATTGAATATTATGCAAAGATCGTTTTAGAAAAAGCGCTTTTAAGACAACTGATTAACACCAGCACTGACATTATCCAGCGTTGTTATGAACATGAAGGCGATGTTTACAGCTTATTGGATATAGCTGAAAAAGAGATTTTTGTTCTTTCGGATAAAAAATTAAAAAAAGGATTCATACCAATCTACCCGACCATGCATGATACTTTTGAATTGATTCAAAGTTTTCATGGTCGCGCCGGTGGTATAACAGGCGTTCCTTCCGGATTTACTGAACTTGATAAACTAACATCGGGATTTCAAAATTCTGATCTGATCATTGTTGCCGGTCGCCCATCAATGGGTAAAACAGCCCTCTGTTTGAATGTCGCACGAAACGCAGCTGTTGATCACCAGGTGCCGGTAGGGATTTTTAGCTTGGAGATGGCAAGTCATCAATTGGCAATGCGCATGTTATGCGCAGAAGCGCGGGTCGATGCGCACCGTGTGAGAACAGGTACTTTGCCCCAGGATGAATGGCCAAAATTAAGTATGACGGTCGGTAATTTGGCTGAAGCGCCAATTTATATTGACGATACTCCTGCATTGGGTATCTTGGAAATTAAAGCAAAAGCGCGAAGATTAAAATATGAAAAGGACATTGGATTACTAATAATTGACTACATGCAACTGGTGCATGGTCCATTAAAAAGTGAAAGTCGGCAGCAGGAAATTTCAGCGATCTCTCAAGCTTTGAAAGCGTTAGCCAAAGAATTGGATATTCCTGTGGTATCGCTGTCCCAGTTATCGCGGGCTGTTGAATCACGAGGGGGAGACCGCAGACCAATGCTTTCTGATTTGAGAGAATCCGGGGCAATTGAACAGGATGCAGATGTTGTGATATTTATTTACCGGGCAGAGCAATATGGTCAGACTGAAGAACAAGGCATGGCAGAGATCATTATTGGTAAACAGCGAAACGGACCGGTAGGAAAAGTAAAATTAGCATTTGTAAAACAGTATGCTTTATTTGCCAATTTAGCGCCGGTTAGTGAAGAAGAAACTTATGGTGATACATTCTGATACAATTGATTTAGACGTTGATTCCGCAGCTTTAAATGAAAAGCAAATGTCAGAAAAATATAAAGTAGAGCAGCGGAATTTGGTTCGCAAAATACGAAAATACAATAGTGTTTTCGATGTGGAGCTATTAAAAAGAGCTTATGAATTTAGTTATTTCGCTCACAGAGATCAACTGAGAAAATCGGGTGATCCCTATTTTGAACATCCGTGCCGCGTTGCCAATATCCTTGCTGACTTAAAAATGGATTTGATCACAATTTGCGGCGGCTTGTTGCATGATGTGGCTGAGGATACCGGCGTAACATTGGATGAAGTTCGCGAAGCGTTCGGAGACGAACTGGCAAAGCTTGTTGATGGTGTGACAAAAATTAGTGAGTTGAAATTTGCTAATATTGAAGCCCAACAGGCTGAAAATTTTCGAAAAATGATCATTTCCATGATCAAAGATATACGCGTGATTCTAATCAAATTCGCTGATCGATTGCATAACATGAGAACGATTGAGTTTTTACATGAGAGAAAAAGAGAACGAATTGCCAAAGAAACACTGGAAGTTTACGCGCCATTAGCACACAGGTTGGGTATTGCCCGGGTAAAATGGGAACTGGAAGATTTAGCCTTTAAAACTTTGAATCCGGAAGAATATAGTGATATTCTTCAGAAGATAACCGATAAGAGAGTACAAAGAGAAAAATATATTCAGCAGATCACCCGACCAGTCCGAAAAGAACTGAAAAAGTTTAATATTGCAGGAAATATTACCGGTCGCCCGAAACATTTTTATAGTGTTCATAATAAAATGGAACGAAGGAAAGTTACCTTTGAAGAAATTTTTGATCTGTTGGCGATTCGTATTATAGTAAAAAAAGTTGAAGATTGTTATTTTGCATTGGGTATTGTTCACAGCCTGTTCACGCCTGTTCATGAGAAATTCAGCGATTATATCGCAACGCCAAAATCGAACATGTATCAATCGCTGCACACAAAGGTGATTGGCCCGGAAGGGAAAGTAGTTGAAATTCAAATACGAACTGAAGAAATGCACCGCACCTCTGAAGAAGGCATCGCAGCTCATTGGCGCTATAAGGAAGGAAGAGCAAAAGAAAATGAATTAGATCGAAGTTTAAATTGGGTACGTCGTGTATTAGAGTGGCAGCAGGATGAACCGGAATCCATAGAATTTATGGAATATCTAAAAATAGATCTATTCCATGATGAAGTTTTTGTTTTTACGCCGAAAGGACATCTTTTTCGTCTTCCGGTTGGGGCAACACCGATTGATTTCGCTTTTGCGGTTCACACTGATGTTGGGTATCATTGTCTGGGTGCAAAAGTAAATGCCAGGATAGTACCGCTTAATTACAAATTAAAAAGCGGTGATACAATTGAAATAATTACATCGAACAATCAACACCCAAATCCTGACTGGATAAACTTTGTTAAAACGTCGAAAGCCCGCGCAAAGATTAAAAAGTGGAAGCGTGATTCCATGTTCGAGCAAAGTCTGAAATTAGGCGAAGAAATATTTTCAAAAGAACTTAAAAAAAGTAAAATTAAAATTGAAGAAAAAGATTTAGCTGAATTAGCTCAAAGTTACGGTTTATCGGACTCAAAACAGTTATACGCAACAATTGGCAGGGGAGAAGTTTCAGCAGAAAGCATCAGAAAAAAACTGATCCCTGAAGATGTGGATGAAGAAACAAACGAAAATTTATTCCATAAAATTCTGCGTAAAACACATACTTCAAAAAAAGGAGTGCTGGTTCAGGGTGTTGATAATATGTTAATCACTTTTGGAAAATGTTGCCAACCTGTGCCAGGGGATTCAATCATTGGATTTATAACAAGAGGAAGGGGGGTGGTAATTCACCGCACCGACTGTAAAAATATGTTGAGTTTGATGAAAGATCCTGAACGGGTTATTGATGTTGAATGGGACGTGGATAAGGACAAGCTGTTTACAGTTCGACTGTACACGCTCGCTCACGACAGGCGTGATTTTTTAAAAGATCTGTCAGAATCTCTCTCACGATCTAATACGAATATTGTAAATATTGATATGAAGGCTGAAGAAGCATTTATTCACAATAATATGCTAATCGAGGTGAGGAACCGAAATCATCTGGGCCAGATAATTAAAAAACTCTCAAAGTTAAAAGGAATGATCAGCGTTGAAAGGCTGAACGGTGACATCTCAGCTTTTCAAAAAGTAGACCAGGTTACCAGTGATTTGAAATATAAAAATTAATTATAATAATTTAAATTGTTCTAATCAAAAAAATAAGGAGCAGGTCTGATGAAAAGAACGATCACAAAAAAAGATGTATCTAAACGGACAGCTAAATTAGTCGGTGAAAAAATCTACTTAACCGAAAAAATTGTTGACGGTGTTTTTACAACCCTGCGCGAATTCATGTCAGAAGCTGACCCGGAGGTTCGAATTGAAATCAGGGATTTTGGTGTTTTTGAAGTCAAAACGACTAAACCAAAACCGAAAGCGCGTAATCCAAAAACAGGCGAAATTATTTATGTTCCTGCCAGAAGAAAGACTCATTTCAAGGCTGGTAAACTGCTCAAAGAAGTTTTAAAACAACCTTTGGAATAGTTGAATTCTATTACAAAAAACCGTCGGAGGATTTCAGCGCCCTGGCGGTTTTTCCGTATTAGCCCACAGAAATGGAACTCGCCATAGAAAAAAATAAAATAAAATTTTTTCGGGCTGTTTGTTTCTGATATCTAACACGGGCGAGCCGGTATCAAAATGGCAAAACAATTTGTGGCAAAACGATTAAAAGAAGAAATAGTTTTGCCACAAATCGTCGTGCCAATTATTTTTTTGTATAAAAAACGTAACTATTCAGCTTGGCTGTAAATGTCATTCTGATGGAGCTTGCGACCGAAGAATCTCTCCAATATTCACACTTCTGTTTAAATAATAGGAGATTCTTCACTTTCCAACATCGTCAGCCCCCATCCCTCGTTCAGAATGACATTGATACAACGGATAGCTAAATAGTTACTAAAAAACAAAGATTTCAGATTTAAGGTACTAATTATTTTGTTAAAAATTATTATGGCATTATCAAAAATAATAAGATGACAACCAACAGAATTTTAGGAATTGATTTTGGAGAGAAGCGGATTGGTATCGCTGTGAGTGATCCACTCATGATCACGGCACAACCACTGCCGACTCTGAAAATAAAAAATCCGGCTGAAATTTTTATCGAGCTCGGTAAAATTATTTCAGAAAAAAATATATCAGAAGTTGTCGTTGGTATGCCGCTTAACTTAAAGGGTCAAAAAGGTCTCACCGCGAAGAAAGTTGAAGAATTTATTCAAAAATTAAAAGAGAAGTTTCATCTCCCGGTTCTCGAATGGGATGAGCGCTTCACCTCTTTTGTTGCTGAACGTATAATTAAAGAAATGGGTAAATCACCCAGCCGTAATAAAGCGAAAGTGGATCAAATTTCAGCGGTTCTAATTTTACAGGGATTCCTTGATCATTTAAAAATCGCTAACGATAAAGCGGACAGCTGATTTTTGACAGGTCGTAGATCCCGATTTATCGGGGATTACAGGATACAACAGGATGTACAACATAAAATAAACATAAAAATCTTCCTGTCGATTCGGCACATCCTGTAATCCTGTCAAATTAATTTTTTAGGTTTACGCCAAGTGCTGTGGCGGGATTGGGAAAAATAAATTAAAAAATTGAAAACAAGGTGGATTTGAGATGAAAAAAAAAATGTTACTGTCTTTATTTACAGCTGTATTGCTTTCTCTTTCATTTCCGCCATTAGCGCTGGGATTTTTAGCCTATTTTGCCCTGATCCCGTTTTTTCTCCTGTTAGAAAATTTGAGCTACAAAGAATCAATTCGCTGGGGCTACCTCACCGGATTTTTTACTAATATTGGAACATTGTATTGGATTGGTTGGGTAACGCCGCCCGGAGCGTTTGCTGCAATTTTATACCTGCCCATTTATTTCATTTTTTATTCGGTTTTACACACATTCCTTCGGAAAAGATTAGGAAACAAATATCTCTTTATTTGTGTGCCTTTTCTGTGGACGGGAATGGAATTTATTCGTTCTTTGGGAGTGTTAGGATTTCCGTGGAATTCTTTGGCTTACACGCAAACTTACTATTTATCTTTGATTCAATATGTCTCGTTCACCAGCGTTTATGGTGTAACATTTTGGATTGTAACGATAAATGTATTGATTTTATCCCTTATGAAAGATGTTTCAAATATTAAAAAAGTGATCACCCATCTGATTCTATTGATCTTGCTTTTCCTTTTTCCGTGGTTCTATGGTCAATGGGTTATTCCTGATGAAGAATCCGACGCAAAAGAAAAAATTAGAGTTGGTTTAATCCAGGGAAATGTGGATCCTTATTTAAAATGGGACGACGAGTTCATGGATGAAAATTTAGCCATTTATGACAGCCTTTCCAACCTGTTAAAAAAAACTCAATTGGATTTGATCATCTGGCCCGAAACAGCGACACCGGTTTATCTGCGTGATTCGCATAAGTACAAAGCAGCCATTCGAAAGCTCGTTGACAAGCAGAATATTTGTTTAATCACAGGAACGCCGGATTACAAATTTTTGCCGGATCGTTCTTACCTGACATACAATGCAGCTTTTTTATTCACGCCATTAACAAAAACAGTTGAAGTTTATCGAAAATTGCATTTAGTGCCATTCGGCGAGAAAGTGCCGTTCACAGAAACTTTTCCTTTATTAAAGGATTTTTTAGAAAGCCTGGAAATGGGGCAAGGAAATTTTTCACCGGGCACAGAGATCGTTTCTTTTAAGGTTCCCCTATTGAAAGAGAAGGAAAGGTTCAAGAGTGGCTCATTTTTAGCGCCCGTCTTAATATGCTTTGAGTCGATGTTTTCAGAACTGGCGCGAAAATTTGTGAAAAACGGCGCTGATATCTTGATCATAATTACAAATGACGCCTGGTTTGGAAGAACTTCTGCGCCATTTCATCATGCCCAGGCTGCTATTTTCAGGGCGATTGAGAACAGAATTGGTATCGCACGATGCGCCAATACCGGTGTTTCCCTGTTCATCGATTCTTTTGGCAAGTCTACAAAATCAACTTCAATATTTAAAAAAGCAACACTGATTCAAGATATGGCGTTACGAAAGGAATCAACATTTTTTACACGATACGGTCATGTGTTTTCAATCACGGTAACATTGTTGAATATTTTACCAATTGTGATTGCATTTTTTAGTGGTAATAAAGTATAAGGCGAAGGTGAAACATCAAATACCCTACGGGCACAGGCGTGAAATACCTTGCGGGTACTGGGAGTGAAACGGGGAAAGCAGTTTTTGAATTTTTTCGTTTCACGTTTGACTTTTCACATTTCACTAAAATCTTTATTTATTTAAAACAATTAACCATAAAATGTCGTCAAAAGATAAGTGATCTGATTGTTTTCGCATAGTATCACTCAATATTTTTATTAATATTGTAAAATTATCTTGCAGTTGTTATCATAAATGATTACTTTAGATTATGGAATATAAAGTAGTTTTCTTAAATAATAAGGTTGAAAAAGATACGCTGAGTTTTCCAAAAGGTATTCTTGCCAATTTTATTCATATTGTAGAAATGATTGAAGAATTCGGCTCGGATCTTGGAATGCCCTATACTTCAAAAGTTGAGAAAGAATTGTTTGAAATACGAGCAAAGGGTAGTGAAGGAATAGGTTGTTCTTTTTTTTGTACTACAAAAGGAAAACAAGTTGTAATACTTCATTCTTTCATAAAGAAAACACAAAAAATTCCCAAGAAAGAAATAGAAATAGCAAGAAGGCGTTTAAAGGAGTTTAAAAAATGAGTACCGTAGCTTTTAAGGATTTTAAAAAGAAAGCATTTTCTAATTCTGAAGTAAAATCGGAATATGATTATCTAATACCAGCATACGAGCTTCGGAAAAAATTAATTCGGCTTCGTAAACAAGCAGGTTTAACTCAAGAAGAAATGGCAAAAATTTTACACACCAAAAAAAGCAATATTTCGCGATTGGAAAATGTTAATTCTAATATTTCCCCTAAAATATCAACAATTGAAAGCTATGCAAGGGCTGTTGGTTATAATTTAGAATTTAATTTTATTCCAATATCACCAAAGAAAGAAATTGTTGAAAAGCGAGTACACTTCAGCGCCAGTCAATGAAGGAAAAAATGAAATGGCTGCATACTGGCTTTATGGGTAAAATCCAGTTTGATTGACCACGTTTAAAAATTTGCTATAATAAGTTTTTGTTGAAGTGGAGAAGTGATGATTCGAGGTTCAAGAAAAAGAATGATGATATTTAAAAAAAATAAGATAGTCCTGTTTTTTTTGTTAATTGCCAGTTCAGCCTTTGCTCAGCAGGATTTGTATTTAACGTTAAATAATAACAGGGCAAGACCGGTTGCTTTGGGCGGCGCTTATAGTTCAATTGAAGATAATATCGTTTCAGCGACATATAATCCGGCTTCACTCAACCTGTACCAGAGGGAAAAGAGTTTCCGGGTAACATTTTTCTTTAACCCGATCACGCCAACCATTTTATTTTCAGAAGAAGGAAAAACTCAAAATAACCAGGATTATGAGAGTGACAACCGTCGTTATTTAAAAAATGCTGCCACGCTTATTAAAAGTATTGTTTTTACAGCAAAATTTTTAGACTTAGGTTTTATTTTTAATGAACAACTCATCAACAGGAATGAACTGCAAACACAACAGGTGTTCTTCAAAAATTCAGACCTGTTCAGTAATTGTTATCACACGGTAATAGCCAGAATCAAACTCGCAGACCGGGTGTCCATTGGCGCTTCTGCTAACATGTATTTGAAGAAAAACACCGTAGAGACAGAACGTTTCTATGGTTTTAATTATGGTATTTTGGTTAAGCCTTCGCCAAAACTGAATGTTGGTATCACTTATCACTATTTCCCAAAAACTTTTTCTGATGCTCGAATGGAATTGGAAAGGCTTGCCGATCAAACGATAAATGCCGGCATTTCATATTTTCCTTTTAAAAATTCAACATTAGCTGTTGACCTGCGCAATTTAACGGAAGAAAAAGGTAAAAGTACTTTTGAAGCGCATTTTGGATTTGAACAAAGATTATTTTCACTTATCGCTTTTCGTGCCGGATTCTTTAACGAAAGACCATCGAACCATCCAATGGTTTCAGCAGGGATTGGATTGATTGATTCTAATTTGTTATTTTCAAAAGAAAATCAATTTAGTCAACCTGATTTTATGTTAAACTATACATTCGCGCAAAAAAAGGAGAGCGGGCAGGTTTATAATTGGCATTTAATCTCTGTGGTTTTGCGTTTCTGAATTTGAAGTATCATAGCGCGACAAGTTGCAGATAATTTAACCACAAAGAACACAAAGGAGGCACAAAGGTCACAAAGTTTTTCCTTTGAGCTTACTCTGCGACCTTTGCGGTTAGATTTTTTTTACAAATAAAAACAAAAACTTTTGCAAAAAAAACGAAGATTTAACTGACAACAGAATAGCGCGACAAGTTGTAGAAAATTTAACCACAAAGGTAACTGGGTAATTAGTTTATAGGGTAATTGGGAATTCATAATACTGACTGATTTATTATTATCCAATTACCTTGTTACCAAATTACCTTATTACCCAACTTTTTTGAAACGTAACGCAATTATTGACACGGAACTTTATTTTTCAGGTTGAGTATTATTAGTTGATTATTTTATGAAAAAAGCCGTGAACACAAATTTAAAACTATTTTTTATTATCTTTTTATTGAACCCGGTTTTTCTTGTTCATTCAAATGAATTGCCAAAAGATAATTTATTTATTTTGAGTCAACTTACTGCTGTAATTGTCGATTCTGTTTTATCAAAATCCCAACTGGATTCTTCAGATGTTGTACTAATACAATCATCAAATAAGGAAGACAAGGCTAATTGGGTGGTTGAAAACGAATTTGTTAAAAACATCGCCCAAAGAGGAAATGATGTTTTAATAGGTGAATCAACGAATCCAAAAATCAGCAAGGTGATTGAATTCAGGATCATTCATTTCGGAGTAAATTATTCAAACACTTCAAAAAAAGATTTAATTGAACGAAAAATATTTGTCAGTTTGGATGTCCGGTTTTTCAGTGGGCAAAACAGGAAAGTTGATCTTTTTAAAAATTATACTGGACAATTCGTTGATAGCGTACGAATAGCAGAAGTCGAAAAACTTGAGTTAAAACGATACCCGTTCACTCAAAATAAAATTTCTATTAAAAAGGGATTTAAGAAATATTTAGAACCTATTATAATAATGACAACCACTGCGGGAATAGTGTACCTGTTCTTTCAGTTGCGGAGTAAATAAAGGATCCAGACATGAAACAAAACTTATTGCGATATTTTTCAATTGGTATTTTAATTCTCATTCTAATTAATTCATGTGGAAGACATAAACTGAAACCAACAGCCTCAGCTGATGAACGGATAGCTTATGCTGAAAAATTATTTAAAAACGGTGACTATTTGGATGCGCGGACAGAATTTAGAATTATTATTTTGAATTTCCCAGGCAGTACGACCAGTGATCGGGCGCAGTTAAGATTAGCCGATTGTCACTTTAATTTAAAAGAATATATTATCGCAGCCGAAGAGTATAAAAAGCTTGTTCGCGTTTTCCCGAATAGTGAATATGTTGATGACGCCCAATATAAAATTGCTTTGAGCCTTTTTAAATTATCGCCTAAATATTCACTTGATCAGGATTACACAAATAAAGCAATCGAAGAATTTCAAAAGTTTTTAGATGATTTTCCAAAAAGTGATTTAGCGCCGGAAGTGAATAAAAACATGAAATTATGCCGTGAAAAGCTTGGAAAAAAATATTACCGGAATGCTGAATCATATCGAAAATTGAACTGGTACAAATCAGCAATTGTTTATTATGATTTTGTTTTGGATAATTATTATGACACTGAATTCGCCGAACTATCACTTTATGGAAAAGCGGAATGTCTTCAAAATCTTGCTGATATTGAACAGGCAGTAAAATTTTACCAGTTGTATTTAGAAAAATATCCCAATAGTACCAAAGCCAGAAAAGCCCGAACTCAACTTGAAAAAATATTAGACGAAAATAAATAGATGCACTATTCTGGTGAATTAAAGAAAAAAGCAAAACGCCTGATCGGTCTTTTCGGCGGCTCCTTTGATCCCATTCATAATGGACACTTACAAATCGCTGCGGCAGCCCAGGAACAATTATTGATTAATGAAATTTTTTTTATCCCGGCTGCCATTCCGCCTCACAAACAGCACATTACTTTAACTGAAGCAAACCACCGCCTTCGTATGGTTCAATTGTCTGTGGAAGATAATTCGGATTTCAAAGCCTGTGATCTGGAAATACGAAGAAGTGGTGTTTCATATACAATTGATACCTTAACATATTTTCGTCATAATTACAATTTAACCTGTGACCAACTTCATTTCATTATAGGCGCTGATGGTTTGGTTAACTTTCATAAATGGCTTGAACCGGAAAAGATACTTCAATGTTGTCAGGTTGTTGTCTATAACCGGGCTGGAGTGGATTTGGAAGCTGTAAATGAAAATATCAAAAAAAAGGTCTTTTTTCTTAATGCGCCCCTGATTGATATTTCTTCTACCACTATCCGAAATAAAATCCGATCCGGAGAATCGCTCAATGAGTTTATGCCCGAACGGGTAGTTGATTATATTTTGAGCAATGGATTATACATTTGAAAAATATTTATAGCTTGTTTAATAAATCATATCCGATCACAGGATTATAAAATTTTAGAATTTTTCTCCCACAGAAACGAATCTTCGGCAGATTTTTATAATAAATTGATTCGCCGAAGGAGAACTCCCACAGAAAAAAAATTATTTTTTCTGTGACATGTTCTATTTCTGTGGGCTAATTTGTACTTTACATTTTAGCCCTGTGATCGGTTACAAAAAATGTATCCGCTCAATAAAACATGGTAAGTGCATTATATCTTTTTTGTTGCATGTTTAAAAATTTTATCGCAGAATAATTTGTAGCAGAATAATTCTGCTACAAATTATTCTGCGATATAGCGAACTTATAATAAAAGACTGTTTTACAAATTACCAATAAATATTGAATGGATACCAAAAAATCTTCTCAAAATAAAAATTATACTTGATTTTATGAATAGAAACTATTAATTTGAGTTTGTTATAATAAACCAGAGTTTTGAGTTTCAGACAGCTTTAATAAACCTTATCCAACTGTACAATATATTGTGTCACATATTTTAAATTGTATCTATATTTTGCTATAATGACTTATCAAGGTTTAGTAAAGTTATTGTGCCATTTTAAGCTGAAACCCGAAACCTTAGATTATAAGCTCAATAGTAATTAAACAGTGAACTTCTTGCACATTGGGCAAGAAAATTCTCGACATTAATAACAGTTGAAAAATTAAAAAAAGGTCGAGATCAAGATCGAGATCAAGAAAAAATTAAAGATGGTTCTTTTTTTTTCTTGATCTTGATCTCAACCTTGATCTATTTTTGTTATAAAATTTAGCAGAAGTTAACCTATCATTTCAGGGTATAAAAATTTTGGCTTGTCCAGGTTGGGGAGTATGTTTATTTGATTTATTGGATTTCTGCATTTATACTTAAAATAATAGCTAAATTGTACCATCGAGCGGAAATTTATGGCAAAGAAAATTTTCCTGAAAAGGGACCATTTATCGGTGTTGTCAATCATAACAGCAATATAGACATTATAGCAATGGCAGGAGCGGTCAGGCACAAAGTGCACACCATGGCAAAAGACTCCTTGTTCCGCGTTCCTGTACTCAAATGGTGGCTTCGGGCTGTGGGCATGTTTCCAGTGATCCGAAATTCATCTGATCAAAAGGCATTTAATTATGCAGTTAACATTTTAAAACAAGGAAAAGTTTTATTCATAGCGCCGGAAGGAACGCGTAGAAAAAATAAAGATCAGCAAATGCGTATCAGAACAGGATTTGTCAGGCTTGCGCAAATGGTTAGCTGTCCGGTGATTCCTGTTGCAATTTCCGGTACGAATAAAGCGCTTCCACCTGGGGCTTTGTTTCTCCGTCCGG
The DNA here is from genome assembly GCA_016783825.1 of Candidatus Zhuqueibacterota bacterium. Taxonomy (GTDB): domain Bacteria; phylum Zhuqueibacterota; class Zhuqueibacteria; order Thermofontimicrobiales; family Thermofontimicrobiaceae; genus Nigeripontimicrobium. The sequence continues at coordinate 16,775 of JADHVV010000087.1, forward strand.
TAAAAATAAAAGTTAAAATTGGCAAGCCGTTTCAATTGGAAAAAATTTCAAAAGAGAAAAATAACAAGGAAATATATCAACTACAAGCTGATAATACAATGAAAATAATTTATGATATGTTGGCTGAACTGGAAAAATGGTAATAGTTAATAACTAATGTTTTAAATGAAGAAATTAATTCATTTATTTTTCCAAAGTTGAGGTTAACCGTTATTCTTTACCAGTAAAAAAATAGCAAGGTAAACGGTGGAGGTTTCATGGACATAAATTTGTTGAAAAAAGTTCCCTTTTTTTCCAATCTTGATGACAATGAATTAATGAAGATCAGAAAATTATGCGTTACCCAGCATTATGAAAAAGATCGGCTGATATTGATTGAGGAAGATATTGGTAAGACCTTATTTCTCATTCAAAAAGGGAGGTTCAAAGTATCCCGCATGAGCGATGATGGCAGGGAAGTCATTTTATCAATTCTGGGGCCCGGCGCATTTTTTGGTGAATTGTCGCTCATTGATGGAAAGACCCGTTCTGCGAGCGTAACAGCAATCGAAAATTCTGAAGCGCTGCTGCTTCACCGGGGAGAGTTTCTTGCCCTGTTGGAAGATTACCCCCAAATAGCAATTAGTTTATTAAAAGAATTAGCCGCCCGTATTCGCAAAAGTGATACGCAAATTAAAAGCCTTTCCCTCCAGGATGCAATGGGACGTGTCGCATCAACACTCATTATGCTTGCTGAAGATAGCGGACGGATCAGGCATGGACAGGTAATTATTCAAAAAATTCCCCTGCAGCAAGATTTGGCAAATATGGCTGGGACTTCCCGAGAGACTATCTCGCGTGTTTTTCGCTATTTAGAAGACGAAAAATTGATACATCGTGATGGACGGAAAATTATAATCCCTGAGTATGCGCGGTTCAAGAAAATGTATGGTTAATATTTAGCGCACTAAAGTGCAGGCGAAGGCAGAGGCAAAGTCTGTATTTCCTTATTTTTTAAATGTAACTGTACAGGTTTTAATACTTTAGTGCAAAGGCGAAGGAAGAAATTCCTTAATCCTTTATTCTTATATCTTGCTTCGCCTTATCCTTCGCCTCAACCTTTTTTCTTTAACAGTTAATTGATCTGGATTAAAAAAAAATTAAAAAACAAAGTTTGAACTGACAACAGAATAGATTAGAATGGAGGTGCAATGTCTCGCAGTTATCCGGCTGCTCCATTAGTTGGTGTTGGAGTGGTAATTTTTAATGAGAAAAAACAGGTCGTGTTGGTAAAAAGAGGAAATGAACCCAAAAAAGGATTATGGGCAATTCCCGGGGGCAATGTTGAATTAGGTGAGCAAGTCAGTGAAACTGCTATTCGGGAAGTAAAAGAAGAATGCAATATAGATATTGAATTGAAGGATTTGCTTGGTGTGGTCGATTTAATATTAAAGGATAAAGATGGAAAAGTTCAGTACCACTACATTCTGATTGATTATCTTGCCCAATATAGAAGCGGTCTTTTAAAACCAGGATCTGATGTATTAGAAGCTGAATGGTATTTTCAACATCAGCTTGAAAAACTTGATATCCCTGAAGTAACTTTGAAGATTTTGGAGAAAGCATTTAAATTAATTTGAATTTTTGTAAACGTTCACCAGATGTTAATAAAGATAAGATTGAATAATTCCAACGAATGAAAAACCAACGGATAGAAACAATCCAACGGATGGTTTTTAAATTTTAAAACATATAAACTAATAAGACTATCAAAAGTTCGACAAATTTACCCAAAAAGAATTTTGCATTCGACAAAGGCAGTGTAAAATTAAATTTGTTTCATTTTTTTATTATCCGTTGGGTTGTTTCTATCCGTTGGATTTAATTTACCGTTTCAACCGGACGATCTTATTCAATCCTTTTCATCCACATCCCGCTATTCATCTTGAGATATTTAAATTCAATACTTGCCTAATAAAATGAAATTTCAACATCCCAATCTAAGGAGGCGCTATGATCCCTTATGATTCGATTTTTGTACCGTTATCCGCTGCACTTGGTCTTTCTATCACCATCGAGCGAATTTTGGAATTGGCTAAAAATCTTTTCGTGAGGATTTTTAGCAGGAAAAAAGGAAAAAAAATTCCCACTGACACAGCCTACGAAAATATCATCAAAGATTTGCAGTTTCGGTACAAGAGAGATAAGCTTGCACGAGAAGTTGAAAAACGAGCGAATGAAATAGCCAAACAACGTGACGAACTAAAAAAGCAGCTTGTAAAAGCGACGGATCCTGCTGTTAGAAAAGAGATAAAAAAAGAGCTAAAAACACTGGAAGTTGACGGTGAATGGGATGAGAATTTTTCAATTACCACGATTTTAGTTGAACCTGCTAAAGACCCTGCTGATAGCAATACGTTGAGAGTTTTGATTCTTCAATTACTTGGTTTATCGGCTGGAATAATTGCGGCTCATTATTCCG
>JADHVV010000088.1 GCA_016783825.1 Candidatus Zhuqueibacterota bacterium
AAGAATATCCTTAATCCTTGAATCTTATACCTTGCTTCGCCTTTGCCTTCGCCTCAGCCTTTTCGGTATGAAAGTTAATTGATCTGGGTTAGAAATTCTTTTGCACAAAAAACGAAGATTTGACTTGTAATACTATAGGTTTATCCGCCAGAACATTTAATCCAGCGTCAACAGCAGCTTTGATGTATTCGGTTTTCTTTTGATTGTTGCCTGAAGTGATCATAAGATTTCCCGGTTTCTCTGCCACCATTTTTTCCAGAAAATCTTCACCCGTGTAGATTTTTGTTTTCCAGCTTGTCGGATTTTGTTCCCGGTAATTAAAACCTTCAATACGACTTATGTGATCTTGAGCATCAGAACCATGCGGCGCATAAACAAATACCTGCGGAGAAACCTGGTCGTACATCGTTTTTTGCACTAATGCTGCGTGGAAATGTCCGGGATCGATTGTCAAAATTTTTACTTCTCCTTTTGCGCCAGTAAAATTCATATTTTCTCCCTTTTCTTTTGCACAAAACATAAAGGACAACATTAATAAGCTGATTGATAATATGAATATTTTTCGATACATTTATGCTCCTTTGATTTTTGTTTTTATTTAAAATCTATTGGGTTGTTTTCCGCCGCGGCGGATTGGAACAAATTGCCATCAACAAACGATTCACTTCCCTGCCAATCAAGCCATCAACAACAGGCTCACGATCCTCCAAAATCGAATTCGCGAAATCATCAATCAGCGGTAAATGAAAATTTTCATGCGGTGGAAAAGATTCTTTTCGTTCTCCTTTTGATGATTTTATAATCATATCCCCCTGGTTCAGTACGGCGATGCGAATGGACCCTTCACTTCCGAAAATATCCAAGGTATCCTGCGATTCTTTAGCAGCATGTCCCACACTTAAAACGCCGTGTACATTTGAATCAAACAATAACAACGCAGTGCCGGTATCTTCCACGTTTCTTTGAAAAAGCACATTGCTGACCTGCCCTTTAACATCCTTAACAGGACCAAAAATATTAAGAAACACCTCGAGGCGATGGCAGCCGATATCATACATTGGTCCGCCGCCGGACTTCTTTTTTTCCAACAGCCAGGATCTCGGCTCACCCGGTTTTCTGTCAAAATAGCCAAAAATATTTATTTGCGCGCAGGATATTTCCCCAAGCTCACCCGAAGAAATTATTTCTTTTACACGACGAACAGCCGGATAAAAATTCCGATAATAAGCAATTCCCAACTTAACATTATTGGTTTTGCATGCACTGATCATGCGGTCGCATTCATTTACATTCATCGCCATTGGTTTTTCGCACAACACATGTTTGCCTGCTTCTGCTGCGGCAATGGTCATTTCAGCGTGAAGATAAACCGGTGTCGAGATATAGACCGCATTTATCTTTTCATCTTTGATGAGTTCCTGCCATGTTTTGTACCATTTTTTTGCGCCGAACTCTTTGGCAAAATCCTCGGCTAACTCAAATTGTGATCTGTTTACTGATACCAGGTTACAGTTATCCAAATCACGCAATGCAGGCGCTACCCTCCTTTTTGAAATATCGCCGCAGCCAATTAAACCCCAATTCACTTTCATGTTGTTACTCCTGTTTTGGTGAGTAGTGAATGGTTAGTGGTGAGTAAAGAAAAAAGTTTGTTCTCCATGATCAGATCTGACAACTAACCACTCACGACTAACTACTCACCAATCAATTTCCAAAAATCCGATTCGGTTCGTACTGATTGAACATACTTTTCTATTTTTGATACAACTTCAGGATGTAAACTGGCGATATCATTTTCCTCGCCAATATCATTTTTTATATTATACAATTCAAATTTACCTATCGGAGATTTTCGGACCGCCTTCCACTGATCCATGCGAACTGCTTGTTTTGTTGGTCTGCCCCAATGGAATTCCCAATACAAATAATCATGTTTCTTCTGTTTTTCAGGTTGTCCCAACATTGTCGGCAGCATTGATAAACCATCGACATTTCCAGGTACTGGTGCCCCGGCAATTTCAGTGCAGGTGGGTAACACATCCCAAAAGGCGGAAATAAGATCGGTTTTACTACCGCGTTTGATTTTTCCTTCCCAGTATGCAATCATGGGCACGCGGATACCGCCATCATAAAGATTCCGTTTAATTCCTTTTAACGCGCCGTTACTATTATTGAAATGGGGATCGTTCCCCCCTTCTCTATGCGGCCCGTTATCGCTGGTGAACATCACAATTGTGTTTTTGTTTATCCCTAATGACTTCAATTTCGCCATCAATTTTCCAATGTGATGATCCATCCGTGATATCATCGCTGCGTGACCCTTTTGCGGTTCGGGCCATTCTTTATCCTTGTAGATGCCATAATCTGGTACTTCCATACCGTGTCGATTAACAAGATGCGCCTCATTATTAGCATGGGGAATCGTAAATGCCAGGTACAAAAAGAATGGCTGATTTTTTTTTTGTTCAACAAAATTAATCGCTTCATCAGTGAACAAATCATGTGAATAGTTTACACGTTTTGTGGCTGCACTGTGGGTTTTCTTACCGTCTTTTCTTTCCTTATAAATGACTTCATTTTTTAACTGATATTTCTCTTCATTTTTCCAGAGATAATCAGGATAATAATTATGGGCCCGTGCCTGGTTCAAATAACCAAAGAAATAATCAAATCCTTTGCGGTTAGGTGCGCCCGTTGAACCGGCTTCACCAAGTCCCCATTTACCAATAAGCCCGGTGGCATATCCCTGTTCTTTCAGTATTTCAGCCACGGTCAAATCATCCGGTCGAAGCGATTGTCTGGCATTTCCCCGGACCAGAGCGTGCCCTGTGTGTAATCCGGTCATCAGGCAACACCGCGATGGCGCACAAACAGTACTGCCGGCATAATGATCAGTAAAAAGCATCCCTTCTTCAGCCATTTTATCGAGATGTGGAGTTTGAATTTCTTTCTGACCATAGCAGCCCAGATCACCGTACCCCAGGTCATCAGCAAGGATATAAATTATGTTTGGTTTTGTTTCATCTTTTTTCTGGCAGCTAAACAGCTTGAGCGGAAAACTGACAGCCGCAGCGCCCATTCCGACTTGTTTTAAAAATTTTCGTCTATTTGTTTGTTCCATGACTCAGCTCCTTGATTTGGTGATTGGTGAGTAATTAAGAGACACATGTTTGTTTTCCATGATCACCTTTTACCACTAACTATTAACCACTCACAACTAACCACTCACCAATCACTACTCACCAAAAACCGGTTGCGTCCATGCCATATTCCCGTTGGAATCAAAAATTTTGGCTCTGACATATTTTTCATTACCCTGAAAATTATAAATAGCCGGATTTGAATATTCTTCTGTCAACACCTTGCCGCCTTTGCCGATAAACAAAACGGTATATTTAGCATGTCCTTCTTCTTTGTAGGTGATTTTAATATTCTTCTTGTTCGCCTCGTAATCTAATAATTCGATGCCGGTGGAAGAATAAAAATTTCCCTTTTTCAGCGATTTGAGAATTGCCTCGACAGTCAGTTGTTTTGCTCTAACCATCACCCATCCCTGTCCCGGTTTTGCTGCTTTTGGCTCCCAGGGTTCTTTTAATTCGTGCATATCATCGACCGCTACACCATACATGAGTTTGCCGCTTGCCAGAACTTCATCCCAGATTTGCTCAACACTCGGTTTGCCGCCGCCGCCATAATTATTTATGATAGGATGACCGCTGTAAATTTCAAACAGGTTGCAGTTCTTGACCAGTTTCAAAGTATCGGCAGAAATTGCCCAGCCAAAATTGGGATGATTGATATGAACCAAGCCAGATGCTTTCCGGATCGCATTTATGTTATTCTGCAACGTTTCAAGGGTATTCTTTCCTCCCTGCGGCAAAATATTGTATTTTGGATTTATTGCATTTAAATGAATGGGTCGCTTGTTAAATTCATCACTGACTTCATCTCCTTGTATGATGAGATACTGTTCATCAGCTCCATATATTTTGTTCAGTTCATCAACTTCTGTGAGAAAGTTATGATCTGTAATTACTAAAAAATTATAACCATGCAGCCGATACCATTTAACAACATCATCGGGAAAGCTATCTCCATCGCTATTCAGAGTATGCGTGTGTGTGTTTCCTTTATACCAGTTTAATGTACCGGCTTGTTGATTGTATTTGTTTTGTGTTTGACCAGTTTGAATGGTTAAAACTGTAACAAGAAGAAGTATTACATACGAAAAGAAAAGTTTAAATTTTTCCATTGAAATTGCTCCATTTAAAATTAAAAGATTAAAAGACAAAATGCTTCTATTTTTCACCCATTGCCATCTTTACGGCATATTCAATCGCATAAATCATACTCTCCGGGCTGGCAATTCCTTTCCCGGCAATTTCAAAAGCTGTGCCATGATCAACCGAGGTTCTGATAATGGGAAGCCCTGTTGTGATGTTCACTCCCCTGACATGCCCCATTCGTTGTTTTTCGTTGTCCCAGTCAAAACCTAACAATTTAAACGGAATGTGCCCCTGGTCGTGATACATCGCCACACAGCCGTCAAAATGGCCTCCTTGCGCCATGGGAAATAAAACATCCGGTGGAAAAGGACCTTCAACATTAAAACCGGAATCGTTTGCCTGTTTTATTGCCGGAATAATTTCATCTCTTTCCTCCGTGCCAAACAACCCGCCATCGCTGGCATGGGGATTAAGTCCGGCAACGCCGATTCGCGGTGATTGGATTGCAAATTTTAAACAAGCATCATTGAGTAATTTGATCACTTTAAGAATTCTATCTTTTTTCACTAATTCACATGAGCGCCTTAACGAAACGTGCGTGGAAACATGAATAACGCGTAAATTTTCATAAACTAACAGCATAGCGAAATCTTGTGTATTGGTATAGTGAGCATAAATTTCTGTGTGTCCCGGAAAATCGTGTCCTGCAAGTTGGATGGATTCTTTATTTATCGGCCCGGTCACTGTTGCATCGATCTTGTTCTCCAAAGCAAGTTCAATCACTTTAAACACAGCTTCAAATGCAGCATTACCCGCCATGACAGATATTTTTCCGAATTCAACTTTATTCAAATCCACATTTTTTAAATCAAAAACATCAATTGTGCCGGGAGAGAAGTGTGCTTCTGAAATCTTATTAATCGGATTTATGTGGAGATCAACTTTTGCAATCTTTGTTGCTGCGCTCATTATTGATGCATCACCGATTATTAAGGGACGACTGATATTGTAAGTATCCTGTTTGGCAAATGTTTTAGCGGCGACTTCAGGACCGATACCTGCCGGATCGCCCATTGTGATACCAATAATTGGTTTTTTCATTTTCATTTTTTTAAAGGAAATTGGATTTGTGTATTATTTGAATTAGTTTGATCCGATAGCAACAGTTATTTAAGATAAAAGAATTATAGAACAAAGCAAGACATTTTTTTGATTTTTTTTTCTACCTGTTCATATTATAATTGTATGCCAGACTATCATTTTTCCGGTCAATTAGCAGTTTCATCCCTAATGTCTAGTTATAAAAATATTAAATCAAATTATTACATAAATACAACTCATCTCCATGATCGTAAAAAAAAAATAAATATATAAAATACTGCTTGACATTATAAACAAATTATGCCATATTAAAACTACGTTTATTTCGTAATTAATAACTATGACTAAAATTCTAAAATCAATCTTCTTCTCGTTCTGATCTTCCATCTTTCTAATTTACAACATGATAGTTACGAAATACTACAACGGTTTTCTCAATTTGGTTTCACTTTTTATTCTGATTAATTACGAAATCTTCTTTGACTTATTTTACCTGATAATTAAATTTTATAATGTTCAGATTAAAAAACAATAATTCATTGTTTTTTATTTTTAATCAAATAGATTTACTGCAAATATAACCACTAACGTATGGCAAGATATAGAGAACAGATGTTTTATGAAAGGGAAAAAGTGCGTAATTTATCTATAATTTTATTTATGTTAGCTTTATTTTTATTATTTCCACAATGTTCAAATCCATTAGATCCGTATAAAAATAGCTCCGGTAATGACTTATGTTATCGAAAATTAATTGATTTCCATTGGGAAATCGTATTAAATAGTTCTGCTGGAAATGCAATAAAAAACATATCCAATAATCCGGATGGAAACTATTCACCTGCATGGTCGCCAGATGGCAAATCCATTATTTTCAGATATGATAATCCTTATGGAGGCAATGATATTTATTTATACAACCTATCTAAAAGTACCTTAACGAACCTTACTATTGATTTACCTGGTAATGTTAGCGCTTCAAATCCGCGTTGGACTCCGGATGGTGAAAAGATAATATTCTCTTATCATGAACTTGGCGAACAATATTGTACCTATATAATGGATAAAGACGGATCAAATGCAAAAAAACTATTAGATTTGAAAACTGACATCTATTTTTATTCTGATAGTTATAGCTTCATTTATAAGGCTGGAGAAGATGAAAATCAAACCAAAAAAATCATTTATAAAACGAATATTGAGAAAACATCATCAGAATTAATTATCGATCTAATAAATTTTGGGGAAGAATACGCCAATATTTATGATTTTAATCCTGATAGTGAAGAAATTCTACTATTATTAGATAGCACTCCCAGAATTACAAACATCATTGCAATATACAAAATACATTCACAAATGTTGGACACACTTTCGGTTGCTGATTCAGGATATAGTTACTTAAGACCAAAATTTTCCAATGACTTTTCACAAATTGCTTTTGTAGAGGTTAATTGGGAGGTAGATAATTCAAAAATCGTTATATTGGAACAAGGTAAAGAGAAAGAATTAGTCAATATCACAAATGACAATGAATGGATTGGTTTCTATCCCACGTTATTTTCGCCAAATGATGAATATCTGGTTTATACTAAGAACATAAACCAGGCAGGCGAGTGGGTGAATTGGAAATCGTATTTATATATTGTGAATATTAAAACAAAAAAGAATACATTTATTGATGAAGGACATGATTGTTTTTGGAATCCAATATTACCATATTAATTATTTATTACCAACAAATTAACAAGGAGGTGATGTGGATATTGTTAAACAACCATAAATTTTAATTAAAAGAACTGACAACTAATAAAACTGGAGGAAGTTACCATGGTAAAAAAATGCTCTTTTTTGATTCTTGTCTTTATAATTTTTGGATTATCGAACAATTGTTTATTACAAGAAAGACTTTCCCAAGAAGAAGTAAATAAAATGATAAGCGAAATTAATAAAAAAATAAAGGAGAAAGGATATAATTGGATAGCTGGTATTACTTCCAAATCAGCTCTTTCACCTGAAGAAAAACGTAAACTTTGTGGAATACTTTCGGATGAATTTAAAAATCCTGACGCAATGCAAGCTGTTGGAGATAGCCTATATTTTGAGTATAAAAAGAATGAAGTAAATAACATATTAAAAAAAACTATGAGCACAAACTGGGAAACATGGATGAGTGATGTGGAAAATCAGGAATGTGGAAATTGTTGGGCACATGCTGCGACTGGAGTTGCAGAAGGTTTGATTCATGAATATATTGGACAAAATATTGGCATTGATCAAGATGAAATGCACATTACTAATAACGCAGGAGGTTGTGGAGACTGTGATGACGGATATACTTATTGTGGAATGAGCTTCATACAAAATTCAAAAGTACGTTCTGAACAAGGTATAAATTCTTTTCCAAACTATGATCATGCCTACTGGACAATAAACAATTACAGCGGTCATTCAGGTTCAATCAATGCTATTAAGAATTCCTTGAATTCCAGCCCAGTTCTCGCACAAATGTCAGTTTATGAAGACTTCTATTCTTATGATGATGGTATTTATGAATATACTACTGGAGCTTATGAAGGAGAACATGCAGTTGTCATTGTTGATTATGGAGCAGATTACTGGCTGTGTAAAAATAGTTGGGGAGAAGACTGGGGTGATGATGGTTATTTTAAAATCGCATTTGGTGAATGTTAAATGATAATAATTATTATCATACTGGATCTGTTACCGGTGACCAATGCTTGGCAAAAGTTGTCCCAAATCTTATTTCTTCCCTATCAAATGCGGTCGGTTATGATATAGTAACTAATGAATGGGCTTACCTTCTAGATGATGTCAATGAAAATGTTACTATTGATGATAACATTACGATCTATGGCTACGGCTCCCCAATAATCCACGGCTATACAGAAATATCAGGCGCATCCGCTACTCTCAAATACCTATACCTGGAACCAGGATCATCAACTGGCACTGCACTTGGAATCTATAATAGCACAGCCACCATGCAAAGTTGTATCATCCAGAAAGGTGCTCACACAGGCTTATGGGGCATTTGGTGCAGTAGTTCCACATTGCTGTTGACAGGCGGCAGCATTTTTCCCGTAAGTACCAGTACAAACACCAGTGTTTTTCTCATCAATCCAGGTTCATCAACTTATTTAAACGGTTGCTGGATAAAACCTGGAAATGGGATTGCACTGGATGGGACAGCGGATGGTTGTGTCGAGGATTGTCATATTGTAACCTTTTACAAAGACAGCGGCTATGACATCAATGCCTATTTTGCTGATGCAGGAACTTTAGATTTGGATGATAATTATTATGGTAACGCTCAATCTATTTATGATCCAACGCCTTATAACGTATCCGGAGATGGTTGGCCACCAAGTTTGGCAAAACCAACTCTTGTAACTAATTCAACTTCTTTAAACAATGGAATTGGCGACCTTGGTAGTCTGCTCAACCAGGCGGAAAACTTGATCGCAGAAGGTAAATTTGATGAAGGTACGAATATTCTCAAATCAATCATCAGCAATTATCCTGATGATCCTGCAGCTGTATTTGCACTGCATAAATTAGTCAGCTACCGTAATGAGCGGGATTTGGAACAGGGCAATAATAATTATTCTATTGAGAATCAGAGTGATTTAGCCGGCATACAGCGGAAACTATCAGAAAATCATCCGTTAAAATTAAAAGCCATGGAGTATGAAATTAACAACGAAGTTCGTCTGGGAAATGTAGATGATGCGATAAACAAATCATTTGAATTTAGCGAGAAGTATGCAGGGCTGGAATGTGGCAGGCGAGTGCTGTTGGGTATTGCCGACATTCATCATTTCGTAACTAAAGATGAAGATGCGGAAAAGAAAATATATGAATTATTTTTAGAAACATACCCGGATCATCAAATGAGCGAATATGTCAAATTAAAACTGCAGGACCAGCCACAAACTCCAACAGTAAATCCTGAAGCAGAGCCGACATTCTCCATCTATCCCAATCCCTTCAATTTGGAAACACAAATCAAATTCCTAAATTCTGAAACGAGAGTTGTTAATATAAGCATTTACAATTCAATGGGCCAGCTCATTAAGAATTTAGTGAATAAATCATTGCCGGAAGGATCACATATTTTTACCTGGGATGGTAAAAACAGTGCCGGGCAAGTTATTGCCAGTGGTTTGTATTTTTGTAGTCTAAAAACATGTAAAAATATTTTTACACAGAAATTCTTGCTGGTCAAATAAGAAAATAGCTATCGCTGAAACTATTCTTTTGAAAAAAAGTATATATTACACTATCCCTGGCAAACCGAAATAACTAAAGAGGTCATTCTGAGTTCCGCAAAAATGCGGAGCTCAGAATGACAATTTATTTCTTATTGCGCAAGAACATTTTTTTCATTTAAGTAACATAAAATTTCAGTGAAATGATCAATCTTACCCCTGACCTACTTATCCCTTTTTTTCTCTATGCCGAAATCCACTACAAATTCAAAGGCTTGTACAGTCGGTTATTCAAAAAAGAACCGGAAATAATTGCTGATGCGCCTTTCCGGTTGGAACCAGGGGAGCCAATCCCTGTTTTATTGCTGATCAAAGATGCGTTTCGATTCCCGGTTTTTCTTGAATCTGTATTTGTCCTATTAAGCACGAACGCAGGAGAGAATTTTTGTGAAACATTCACCTTTAATGAAACGATAAAAGACCGGAAATTCTGGCACAAAATTCTGTATTTTGATCCTCTGGAAAAATTGTCTGGCATGGTGCAGCTTGATGTGCACATTAAAATAAAAATTAACGGCAAAACCCGGGTCTATCGCAACGATAATTATCGCATTTCATCTCACCTGCCATTGGATATTTTTCTTGCTGAAGAACCTCTCCCCCGCTTTGATAATTGGTATTTTGGCGATTTTCATTATCACAGCAGTTTCACTGAAGACCAGGTTGAGTTTGGCGCACCTTTGCAGCCGACAGCTCAATTGGCTCAAGCCATGGGATTGAACTTTTTTGCGGTTACAGACCATTCCTACGATCTTGATGACCGGGAAGATTCCTTCGTTCTAAACGATCCGGAAATTCCCAAATGGTATAAAATGCGGGAAGAAGTCAAACGGCTTAATTCAAAAATGAATAATTTCGTTATTCTTCCCGGGGAGGAAGTATCCGCCGGGAACAGCCAAAATAGAAATGTCCATTTGCTCATTATCAACAACAAGCGTTTTTTCCCGGGCAAAGGCGATGGAGCAGAACAATGGTTGAAAACCAAACCTGATTTGTCAATTAATGAAATCCTGGAACAATTAGAAAAGAACGCGCTGGCAATTGCCGGGCACCCGGAACTGAAAGTGCCGTTTTTGCAAAAGCTGCTGATTCGCCGCGGAAAATGGCAAAGGCAGGATTATCTCAATTCGCGACTCGAGGGTTTTCAAATATGGAACGGGGATTATGAAGAAATTATCGGCAATGGAACCTCAAGATGGGTACAGCTCCTGTTAGCGGGAAGAAAATTAAGTCTCTTTGCCGGAAATGATGCGCACGGCAATTTTAACCGCTTTCGCCAGATCGGGTTTCCATTTTTTACATTCAGGGAAATGGTTTCGCAAATTTTTGGCAATGCCAGAACCGGTGTTTTTGTAAACAATCACTTTAATGGGACAAATCTAATCCGGGAAATAAAGAAAAGGCACACATTGGTAACAAACGGTCCAATAGTTGATTTTCAATTACAAAACGAAAATGGAGAGAAAGCAAAAATCGGCGATACAATTCGTGGAAAAAATTTTCAATTAATATTGAATGGCAAATCAACATCTGAATTTGGTAAAATAAAATCTCTTAAATTATTCTTGGGCGATTTGGAAAAGAAAGAAGAAATCGAATTTCAAACCTTTATAAAAACGAAGGATCCTTACTTATTCGAACTGAAATTGAACTCCTCTGACTTCCCCAAAAACGGCTATCTGCGATCAGAATTGCTTGCAGAAAAAACTGATGGGAAACTTAGCAGGTGTTTGACCAATCCCATTTGGATAAATAATAGCCGATGGGAATAACTTTACTAAGCCTTGATCGAAGATGGAGCCCACCTTTTTAAACCATAACAAAGCAAAATAACAATCATATTTTTTAAAGTTATAAATATGATATTTAACTGCAATATTAGGTGGACTCCATCTATTTCCACCTGTAACTGATGTATTCCCAAATTTTCAAAAAAACAACTTGATTTTTTACTACAATTAAGTTATATTAAATCCTTAAATATCAAATTATTGAGTACATTTTAACCATGAGCATAAAAGACAACAAATATTTAATTTCAAAAGAATTAGACAGCATTAATGAACGGGAAATTGCAATTCTTGACCAGGAAAACACTGATGGTTCAAGTTGGGATTATTACTGCAACGGACAAATAATCCAGGCGACGGTTTATAATAACCGGATTTCAGGTATCATAAAGGAATTAGCTGACGAATTTCATGTTGAAATCACTGCCGATGAAAATGAAATTTCATCAAATTGTTCCTGCGGATTCAAAGAGGGCGTTTGCAATCACGTTGTTGCGCTGTTGTATTCGTGGGTGAATGATCGTGAAGATTTTGTTAATATCGGGACTTTGGTAAGACGTTTGCATGATAAAGATAAACAAGAACTTATTGAAATAACCGAACGGATTTTTGAAAATAATCCGGGGAATGTACGTTTTATTAACCCGGTTGAAAACGACGAAACTGAAATTGATAATGATTTTTTTGATGTCTGACTTAATTCTTTCAACTTTTTGATAATTATGAAGCTGGCACTGTTTTTGCACAAATATTCAATGCGATTGGTCTGCAATTTGAATTTTTTTACTTACTTGATTAATAGTTCAATTTTGAAACGATGCAGGATACTTGATTCTCGAAGCTGGATGGGATTGGGGTATCCAGAAACCTGTATCAAGTATCCAGCATCATTTTAGTTTCCAACAAAAACATAGCATTGTACTTTCAATTATAATTTTTTTAATAAACCCGGGAGTAACTTCAATTCTGAAATAATCCGCAAACCATTATTGAAACAGACAGAAGAAAGAAACGACAGCGATGAGACTACAGCGATTGAGATGGGGCGTTATTGTAACAGGAATTATTTTTTGTTTCAATCTAACACAAATTAAGATAGTAAGTGCAGATAAAAAAAATTTTCCCGTGCCGGAAAATTTAAAACCTAATATCGAATTCTGGAAAAACGTCTTCACGTTGTATAATAAAAACCAGGTAATAATCCATGATGCAGAGAATTTAGATATTGTTTATGAAATTTTTAATGCCAAAGAATTTTTTGGAAACGGGGAATATTCTGAAAAAGCCAAATGGCAGGAAGTTGAAAAAGCAAAAAAGAAATACCATAAAATCCTAATAAAGCTCGCCAAAAAGAAAGAAATTCAACCTGACTCATTAGAAGCAGAAGACCGTTTTATCTATAATTTATTCAAACCGAATTGTACTGCAGAGACTTTTCTCAGGGCTTCCAAAAACCTGAGGGGACAGCAAGGTTTGAGGGAGTATTTCCGGGAAGGTATCATTCGGTCGGGAAAATATACTCACCAAATAAAACAAATTTTCAACAAATATAACCTGCCGCAGGAATTGATTGCGCTGCCTCATGTGGAATCTTCATTTAATTATAAAGCCTATTCAAAACATGGCGCTGCCGGTATGTGGCAATTTACCAGGCGAACCGGACGTCGCTTTTTAAAAATTAATTACACTGTTGACGAACGGTTTGATCCCATTAAATCAACCGAAGCCGCAGCAAAACTTTTCAAATACAATTATGAACAATTAGGCTCTTGGCCATTAGCGATCACTGCCTATAATCACGGTGTGTACGGAATGCTGCGAGCTGTGTCCCGGTTAAAAACCAAAGATTTGGGAAAAATTGTCGATAACTATAAAAGTCGTTCATTCAAATTTGCCTCAAGAAATTTTTATGCCGAATTTTTAGCAGCAGTAGAGGTAGAAGAAAATTACAAAATATATTTCGGAGAACTTGTATTTGCCCAGCCCAAAAAATACCTGTCGTTTAATGTACCAAATTATGTAAAAATTTCCACGCTCACCAAGCGATTAGGTGTCACGATTGAGGATATCAAAGAATATAATTCCTCGTTGCGGCGGAGTGTCTTGTTGTCCAAACGAAGACTACCCAAAGGATTCACCCTAAAAATTCCTTACCGTAAAAATTTTAATCCCGCAGTTGCTTATGCGCAAATTCCGGTCAATAAAAAATTCCAATCACAGATTTCAACCAACTGGTACCAGGTGCAAAGCGGTGATAATCTTTATGAAATTGCCGGTTTCTTTAAAACAACAATTACTGAGTTAATTGCAATCAATGAAATTAATAATCCCGATCAAATTCATGTCGGACAGTATATTCAGGTCAAACCGGAAAATGAAATAGCTGGAGTCCAAACGAATCAAAATACCCTGGCACAAAACAAAAACAGAACAACGAAAGAAAAAAACGCTGTGGCAGTTGAACAAATATCCGGTCCTCATGTAACAGATAATGCACTTGAAGCAGATAATTTATCCAAAGCCACAAACAAAACAATTATCCGGGCGGACGAGACATTGGGAAATTTTGCAGACTGGCTTAAAATTCCTACACATGAACTCAGAACTATCAATGGTATTAATTTCGGAGAAGAGATACATGTGAATCAGGAGATAGAAATCACATTTCGAAACGTGGACGAAAACCAGTTTAAGCAAAAACGCGTTGAATTTCACCAGGCAATTGAAGAAGATTTTTTCACAAATTTTAAAATTAATGATATAAAGATACACACGGTTCAAAAAGGCGAAAATATATTAAATTTGTGTGATGAAGTCTATAGAGTCCCTCTCTGGCTCGTTCAAAAATACAATCCTGGTAAAAAATTATTAAATTTAAAAACCGGGGATTTGATACTTTTCCCGGATATTGGAAATAATTCAACTGACGCTGCCGGGTAATATTTAATATCTTAGCGCACTAAAGTGCAGGCGAAGGCTGAGGCAAAGGCGAAGGAAGAAAGAAAATCCTTTAACCTTAATACCTTGCTTCGCCTTTGCCTTCGCCTCAGCCTTTTCGTTGTAACTGATAATTGATCGGATTTAAAAAACTTTTGCACAGTCTGTGTTTCATTTAAAAATAATAAGGTAACTGCACAGGCACAAAAAACAAAGATTCAACTGGTAATACTATATTGATTTATAAATAAGAACCATTAGTGATCTTGAATGAAGCTGATGGTTTTTTTTTCATATTTTTTTTTGAAACTTCTTGACTAATTTTATGGAATAGAAGAGATACTTCATTTAATGCCAGTAAAACTTTACTAAACCTTGAAGGTTTAGTAAAGTTATGCTTTGATGAAAAGTATATTTAAAGCTTGATTTTTATTATTAAAAGCATTACAATTATATTCTTTAAAAATATTTTTTTGCTGACCAGCCAATAATTGTTAAAAAGGATCGCCTATAAACTTATGGAATCTTTTTAACCAAATGAGATAAATGATATGTTAGAATCTAAATAACTCGAACTCACCCCTTAGTCCTCCTCTCTTGACAAGAAAGGGGGAAACAGGGGGTGAGTTGTACAATAATTGCTGGTTTTTATTAGTACTTCATTTAACAAAACAAATACAACTTATGAAAAAGATAAAATTATTATTCATTTTTTTAGCCTTCAACATATATTTATTTCCTATTTATGCCTGGGCTCAAAATTTAAAAAAGGAAAAATCAACCGGGGTAACATTAAGCAAACAACGATTGCAAGGGGAATTGATCGGCGGTGTGATCAATAAATCAAATTTAAAAATTGGCTTTCTCAATAATGGAAGGTTTTGCGCACCAGGAGAATTTCTGCCCGACTTACCAAGTGCGCAGCGCGGGCAATATGGTTATCTCGGTAAACTGGATTTATGGATAGGCATTCCGGATGGTCCATGGGCGCCTAAAGTCTGGCACCCTGATTCTCAAAGATATGTTTCATTAGGAGCAACAGTTTCAGGTTCGGTTTATGAGCCGTACAATTACAATCGCTGGTACAATAGATTTGATTTTAGTGTAACAGAAACGGACTGGTCAACAATAAATGCAACAAAGGGTTTGCTTTATACAGATGACTTGCTTTACAGCGAAATCTATCGTCAATCCCCGTTATTTGATTTCATTCATGCGCCCACAAATGAATATGAAAAAACCTGGCCCAGAGATGCACTCACCGGATTCAGGAAATGGCCCGGCAGTTGGAAAAAAGATAATCTAACCGGGGAGTTGTTGAAAAATGTCTTTTTAGGTGACCAGGTTTGTTACATTACATTTGATGATAGAACTTACGCTGACACCTTTTATCCAAGCCAGGAGTTTATAAATAGGTACGGTTGGAAATACGGACAGGAGCAGGGTTATTCCATCGGGGCGGAAGTGTTGGCTGAAGTAATCGGGTTCCAGGAAGCGCTTTTATCCGACATCATCATCTATAATTTAAAGATAATAAATACCAGTGAATGGGACTACACCGGAGCTTATTTGGGCATCTACTATGAATCGGACACGCCCTGGTATTCGTTGGATTCCTGGCCGGATTACCCGGGATTAAAAACAAATTATATCAAAAATATTGATGATTCCGGGACAACAGAAAATGAAGTCACTTTTCCTTATGATTTAAGTTACAGCTACAACCGAAACATTGCCGATAACGTTGATTCAACATATTTTGCTGTACAGTTTTTAAAAACACCATTAGCTGAAAATAATGACGGGTTCGACAATGATGGTGATTTCGAAATTGATGAACCTGAAGGCGAACAATTGGGTTTGACCGGTTGGCATTTTTTTCATCCCAATAACTTCTCTTATTATTATGAAAGAGAGAAATTGTCATATAAGATTCTTTCAAACGATTCATCCGGGCTGGGCGGATTAGTTGATGAAACTTGCTTTTTCAAAGATGAAGAAGGAAATCTTGATCCGGATTTTGATTGCCCGGACCGCGTGCAAATTTACAATCGCTGGAGTTCCAGTCGAGGTGTGGTCTGGTACATTCATAATTTAATGTCTTGTGGACCCATAAATTGGGAAAGCGGAGATACACTCAATTTTGTCTTTGGTATTTTGGCGGCTGATGATTATGATAACATGCTGGCAACAGCAAAAATAGCGAGGAATATGGTTGATAATAATTATCGCAGGTCTGAAGGACCGCCGCCGCCAATAGTTACCGCTGTACCTCAAAACGGAAAAATTACACTTTATTGGGACAGTTCCGCAGAAACAGCCAGGGATTTTTTAACAGGTTACCAAAATTTTGAAGGTTATAAAATTTACCGCACAACATCGGATCCGACTCATAATGACTGGGGTGAACGGATCCTTGATCATGATGGCAAGCTGATCAATTTTATTCCCCAAAAAAGTTGTGACCTGATCAATGGTATTAATGGATATGAAAATATTTATCCGTTTCAAAAATTAGGCGATGACTCCGGACTCTTTCATTCATGGACAGATACGAGTGTGACCAACGGTGTTACTTACTGGTATAGTGTATGTTCTTATAACCGCGGCATTGTCGCAGACAAAAATTTAAATCCGTTGATTTACCCTGTGTCTCAAATGCGGGAGTGTCCTAAAGGCGTTAGTCCCGGTGTTTCACCCAATTTAGTCAAAGTCATGCCCGGTGTGCAGGCAAGTAATTATTCGCTGCCAACTTTGGCTGTTGAAAGATTAAGTGAAAGTTCCGGTAACGGTCCGATTGAGGTTCAGATTGTTGATCCTTATACTGTGACCGGTCATGATTACACGATGACTTTTGAAGACACAAGCTACGGTTATGCTGCCTACAGTCTTATTGATAAAACAACAGGGGAAATGATTTTAAACAAACAAAGTAACACAAACGGTGAAGAAGGTAAAATCTTTGATGGACTACAAATTTCGGTTCAAAGATTTGACGATTTGGAAGTGCTCAATGACAGCACATTTTGGTTCAAGTACGAAACTGGTGAACCTTCTCCATGCACCTGGTCTATACTCGGTGGTAAATTAAATTGGGATCCTTTTCCGTTTGAATACGAAATACGTTTCACGGAAAAAATGGATACCAGTTATTACATGAAAAAAACAGCGCCGTTTGAAATATGGAATACTGTTTTAAATAAAAAATCTTATTGGGATATTTATTATAACGCCAGCACCGACACCACAGATTCCCTGAAAAACACCTGGACCAGCGGCGACATGATTTACATTTGGGATCATTTTGATGGCGTCCGTGAATTTACCTTAAGAGTTACAATTACTGAACGATCCTATTTTACCTACCAGGGAGAGAAAAATGTAGCGCCGGAACCAGGTGATGCATTACGCATTTTTCTAAAACGTCCTTTTATTACCGGTGATCAATTTCAAATTTCCACCAAAGCCTTAACCAAAGAAAAGCTGGTTTTAAAAGAATCTAATAAAGTCAAAGTGGTTCCCAATCCCTACATCGTTCATGCCGGGTGGGAATTAAGTTCAAATGAATCGAAAATACAATTTATCAACTTGCCAGCAGAATGTACGATTCACATTTTTTCCATGGCTGGCGACCAGGTGAGGACGCTTTTTCATAATGATATTAACACAGATTATGAATTCTGGGATTTGTTGAATTTCAGTAATTTGAAGGTGAGTTACGGGCTTTATACTTACGTGGTGGAAATACCGGGTGATAGAAATCAAAAAGGGAAGTTTGTTATTTTGAGATAAGACCTCACTTATAGGTGGATTTCTAAGATGTCGTCCACCTTTGGAAACCATCATTCAGGAAATTGCATAATCTATTTAATGCAGTTATCAATATCATATTTTTCCACAATTTGAGGTGGGCGACATCTTATTTCCACCTGTAATCGAATTATTACATTTTGATATAAATTTTACTTGATTTAAGTTTCAATTATTGTTATTATTGTAACACAAATTAATTAGTAACAGATAAGAAGGTTTAAAAATGAGACTTTCAGTAGAAGACATACTTGAGGATTTGCACGCAGCCGAAAGAGAAATCCAGCCGTATGAAAAAAAATATCACATGAGATCCGAATATTTTTACGAACTTTACAAAGAGGGTTTGATAGAGGATAAAACAAATTTTGATTTTCAGGCTTGGGCAGGAATATATGAAATAAAGTTAGACCGGGAACGACTGTATAAAAATTGTGTAATAACTCAAAATCCTTTTCGTGAAAGTTTAAAGGAATTAAGTGCTGATGGAGTGGTCGCTGAAGAAATATGAACTGTTTATTTACGATATTGTTAACCAATACTCGCTAATAGAAAAAAGTGATCTCGTTGTAAAACAGAAGGGTAAGTTCTGGGCTGAAGTAACTGGCAAAATCTACTTCAAAAGCTATATTACACTTGAAGTGAGAGAAATAGTAGATTTTACAGTAGAAAATTTTATACGACGATATAGTATTACCAGTGAAATCTTTGTTTTTTGTGCAAAAGTTTTTTCTAACCCAGATCATTTAACTCTTACATCAAAAAGGCTGAGGCGAAGGCTAAGGCGGAGTAAGGTATAAGATTAAAGGATTAAGAATTTTTTTT
>JADHVV010000089.1 GCA_016783825.1 Candidatus Zhuqueibacterota bacterium
TAGGTAATAGAAAACCCACTAATTTTACATACAATGACTGAATCAACCATTATTACTGTGTGATTAGGCCAACCTATGTTAGATTCACCACCGTTAATGATACAGGTCTCAACCCCTGAACCCTGAAGTATAATATCTTTTTGTATCAGAATACCTTGTTCGTAATAAGTTCCTGGCATAACATAAACGGAATCACCCGAGTCAGCAGCAGCCACACCTTCTTTTATGGTCAAATAGTCTCCTGCTCCTGTAAGGTCAACGATTATTGTTTTTGCTCTTGTTATTCCACTATCAAATATCAATATCAACAAAAGCAAGAACAGCTTATTTATAATCTTTTTTTTTAACATTTGTAAACTCCTCCTTCAATGTGTATCATTTTTAATTTCATTTCATTATTTTGGTTATAATACTATATTCGCAATTAATGATTTGGTATGTTTTTATTGATATGAATTTTTGCTTTAATTCATAGTTAAACCAAAAAATCCAAATCAATACCTAAAACAAATTATTTTAAGATTCCGATTCGGGTTCCGGCTCTGTCCAGGATTATTTAACTAATTCCGTCCAATCACTTCGATTCGTAATTATTGTTACATATATTATATCACACTTTACAATAAAAGTCAAGCGGTTTTTTATGTTTTATCTTTTTTTTTTTTTGATATTGAATAATTGTATTGTTAATTAAATTAATTGCTTTTATTTACAACTTAAAATATACTTACACGAGTGTATACTTCAAACGGTCACAATCTAAACATTTAAAATATAAAAATTCTCCACAGAATTGGAACCCACACAAAAGTTAACATTAATAAAAACATTTCCGTGAGAGTTCATTGCTGTGGGAGAAAAGCAAACAAGTAAAAGTACAATTTATGTTCGTTCACAAACGGTTATCCATTTAGCTCCTCAAAATATCAATTTGTGCTTTTGGAGCAAAATCGTAAAAGAAATTATGGCAGAAAAATGACTGGCAGAAAAATAAAACATATTTCTGCCAATCATTTTTCTGCCATTTTGAGTCTTTGCCCCTTTTCCATCGGCAATTCAAACTATAATAGGAATGCGTCCTGTCGCATCCCCGCCAGTCGGTGCGTGATCTGCAGATGGTAGATTGTGCAAAGAATTCACTTTTTTAAATAAACGGATTAACTCCATTTCGGAGTAAACCGGATAACCGTTTCGTTTACAGTATAAATAAATAAAAGTTCTGTTTGTAACAATTACGAAACTTTTTTGAATAAAATCAGTTTTAGAATAAACAATAATTATTATTGGTGTTACGCATTAGGGAATTCATGCCGGTAAACTCAAAACAAAATAATAAATTCATTGTCCAGGATCTGAAAGGTGTTAGCGATTTAGAAAGTTTCATCAGTGATTTTAGGTACAAAAGCAGCCAAACCACCTCTAAAGTAAATTCAAACAAAGCGCCGGAAGCAAAAAAAACAATTCTGCTCATTGATGATGATACAGAAATGATAGAAATTGGGCGCAAAATTATTGTTTCAGCCGGTTTTGATTTTATTTCTTCAACTTCCGGGCAGCAAGGATTAGATTTTGTCTTAAAATATAAACCTGATTTGATCTTGCTCGATTACATGATGCCCAAAATGGACGGTTTACAAGTATTTGAGAAACTGAGAACCAACCAGGAATTCCGCATCCATTCCGGCACGCCGGTTATTATGCTGACAGCCAAGAGTGAATTAGTTGTTGACAGCACTTCGCTGTTTGAAATGGGCTTAGCTGCTTTTTTAGTAAAACCTTTTGGGCACCGCGAATTGATCAATGTGATTGAAAATGTTTTTACCCTGCATGAAGTTAAACTAAAAAACAAAGAACTTGAACAAAAAATCCGCCGCAGCGAATACAAATACCAGGATTTAATTGAGAATGCGAATGACCTGATTTATACGCTAAATCTCAACGGAGATTTTATTTTCATCAATCGCCAATTGAACACGCTGACAGGTTTTTCGAGGGAGGACTGGATTGGCAGAAGTTTTTTTGATTTGGTAGCGCCGGAAGATCGTGTTGAGGCGCGTGCAAATTTTAATTTGACACTGAAAGGCAAAGCCCGCATTTTTGAGATTCGTCTCATCTGTCAATCTGGAAGTCCGCTTTTTATTTCAATGAACATCAATCCCATTTACGAAAAAAACGCGGTTGTTGGCGCAGTTGGTATTAGCAGGGATATCACGCAACGCAAAAAGCTGGAACAGCAAATTATTGACCTTAAAAATTTCAACGAAAGCATTATTCAAAGCATGGGATCCGGGTTAATTACACTTAACCTGGAAAGAAAAATTACTTCCTTTAATAATAGCGCCGAAGAAATTTTGGGATACAAACAAAGCGAGATTTTAGGAAAAAATTTGGATGAAATTTTCCCAAAAGAAGCCGGTCATAAATTAATTCAGACGAACGATTCAAATTATCAATCGCCGCTGGATCGGGAGATGGAATTGCCTCGAAAAGACGGTTCAAAAATATTTATCGGGTATAGCGTTTCATCCCGGATCGACAATCACAGTCTAAAGGTGGGAACGATCATTTCTTTCCGCGACATCTCACAAATCAAACAAATGCAAATGGATGTCGTGCGGATGGATCGGTTGGCTTCAATGGGAGTGCTTGCATCGGGTATTGCACATGAAGTAAGAAATCCATTGGCAGGGATAAAAACCATGGCGCAGACTTTAGAAGAAGAAATGGATGTAAAAGATACCCGGAGAGAATATTTAACCCGGATTATTAGCCAGGTAAACCGGTTGGATGAGCTATTAAAGTCGCTATTCTCATTTGCCAAACCCCAGCAATTGGTTCGCAAATACCAGCGGTTTGAAGATATCATTAAAGAAGTGGATGTATTATTTGAAGAGCGTTTCAAAAAGAAAGGGATAAAATATTCAAAAGAATACCAGCCCAATTTACCAAAAGTGTATGTTGATTTTCATCAAATCCAGCAGGTATTTATCAATTTATATTTGAATTCATTTGACGCAATGAAAGAAGGCGGCACATTCACCGTTCGTGCACGAGCTGTTGAAACTGTCATTTATCCAAGAGACAGACGAAAAAAAACTTATGTTAGTCAAAAAACAGAATCGACTTATGTTGAAGTCCTTGTTAAAGATACCGGAACAGGTATAAACCAGGAGGATAAAAAAGCAATATTTGATCCGTTTTTCACCACAAAGCCGCAAGGAATAGGTTTGGGACTTTCAATCGTTTATCGAATCATAGAGGAGCATAAAGGTGAAATTCGATTTGATAGTGCATTAGGAGAAGGGACAGAATTTAAGCTACTTTTACCCACGGAGGAATAGTAATTTATGAAAGAGCGAATTTTAATCGTTGATGACGAAGAAGACCTAACATTAGGTTATTCGAAATGTTTAGCAAAAGTTGGTTACGAAACAAAAACAGCTAATTCTGGTGAAGATGCGATTGTCATGTTGAGGGAAGAAATTTTTGACCTTATTTTTTTAGATATTCGCCTTCCCAAAATGGATGGTTTGGAAGTGTTAAAAAAAGCGCTTGAAATGGATCCTGATTTAATAGTGGTGATGATGACAGCACACGGTACTGTGGAATCTGCTGTTGAAGCGATGAGAATCGGGGCGCATCATTATCTTATGAAAGGATTTGATCATGAAGAATTAAGGATTGTCGCGAAAAAAGCATTGGAAGTTAATCAATTAAAAAGAGAAGTCTCTCATTTAAAGTTGAAGGACAGCAGACGATATCCTGATACGGCAATTTTTGGCAACAGTCCCAATATGAAAAAAGTGAAAGACTTGATAAAAGTTGTGGCAACAACTCCTAAAACTTCCGTTTTGATTCAGGGTGAAAGCGGCACAGGCAAAGAATTAGTCGCCTGGGCAGTTCATAATTGGAGCGCTCGTTCCGAAAAAGCAATGATACCCATAAACTGCAGCGCAATCCCAGAAGCCCTGATGGAAAGTGAATTATTTGGATTTGAAAAAGGCGCATTTACCGATGCAAAAACGATGAAAAAAGGTGTTTTTGAATTGGCACATGGCGGCACAATATTCCTTGATGAAATTTCCAGCATGAGTCCTAATTTACAGCCTAAATTATTGAGAGTCGTAGAGACGCAGAGTTTTCGGCGAATCGGAGGGGTATCTGATATAAAAATTAATGTCCGCATTATTGCCGCTACTAATCAAGACCTGATGCAGTGTATAAAAGATGGTACTTTTAGAGAAGATTTATATTACAGGCTCAAAGTATTGGAGATCGTAATCCCACCTTTAAAAGAGAGAGTAGAAGATATTGTACCAATAGCAAAGTTATTTATTGATCAAAATAATAGGGAATTTTCTAAAAAAATAAAGGGCATTTCTGAAGAGGCTGAAAGGTTGTTAAAAAGCTATCACTGGCCAGGTAATGTCCGTGAGTTGAAAAACATTATTGAACGCGCCACAATTTTGTGCCAGGATGAAATAATACAAATTGAACACCTGGCTATTGAATTGCAGAATGTCCCAACCCAGGAGTCAATTCCGGCAGCAGCAGTAACCAGTAATGTCGTAATATCAGAAGAACCTGTTTCCTTGCAGGAAATTGAAAAACGGCACATTATAAAGACGCTTGAAAAAGTCAATGGCAATAAATCAAAAGCAGCACGAATTCTTGAAATATCCAGGTCAACTTTGAGAGAGAAATTGAAGCAGTATGGAATTGCCTAACGCTTTGGTTATTGGTGAATGGTGAGTGGTTAGCAGTAGTCTTGTTAGATTGTGTGATTAGTACAGTTTCCTTATTGTACAAAATATCCAATGACAAGTAAGACAAGACACCAATAACCACTCACTATTCACCACTCACCACTAACCACTCACCAATATAACCGTAATCCCCCAGTGCTCCCCATCATCCGGTGGGGTTGTATTCCAGTCACGGTAAGAATGGGAATCATCGGTTTTAAAATACACGCGATATGTGCCGCGTTTTAATTTAATTACCTGGTTAGCGACCCGGTTTTTCGTTCCTCCGCCGGCATGTTCAGTATCATAATATTCCATTTTCCAGACTTTTTCGCCTTCATCATCCTCGATCCAGCCATAATCAAACATTTTTCCGCTGCGCCCTTCTCCAATAGCATAAATCCGAACATGAGTTGTTTTTGTTAATTCAAATCGCTGGGAAATTTTTTCATCATCATGCACTCTTGTTAACCGGACTAAAATATCAACGTCATCACGTTCATCAAACAGCTGGATATTTTTTTTGTTTGTTTTATTAGCACAAGCAATTGTGATACCCCAGGATTCGGGCATCCATGGCGCATCAACATTCCAGGATCTGTAAGCGTGCGAATCATCGGTTCGATAACAGGCAAAATATTTACCTTTTGGCAAAGTAACAAAGCCATCAAACACGCGGTTCTTTTTACCACCGCCGGCATATTCAGTATTACGATATTCCATTTTCCAAACAGTCTCCCTAGTGCTTGCATCAACAATCCAGCCATAGTCAGCCAAAGAACGGCGGGAATGGGAACTCTCGCCCAAAACAAAAATATGCACTTTTGCCTCTTTTAATAATTGAAATCCCTGGCGCTCATACCTGTTATTCCTCATCCGGGTGAGTTCAATAATTGGTTTAAATTCACCTCTTTCCAGCGGTTTGATCTCTGCATGATCTCTTTTAAAATCGTCAGCCCAAATTGTTATTCCCCAAAAATCCGGATTATAAGGCGGCATCTGGTTCCAGTGTTCGTTGGAATGGGAGTCATCTGTTACGTAATGCACCATATAATCTCCCGGAGGAAGCATTAACCTTCCTTCAAATTTTCGGTTTTTGGGGGCGCCCCCGGCATGCTCTGTTTTTCGATATTTCATTTCCCAGACACGCTCCCGGGTTTCTACATTTGTGATCCAGCCAAAATCGGACATTTGCCTGCCGCTTTTTGTTCCTTCTCCAATCGAATAAATTCGCAATTTAACCGGCGCTGTTAACGTAAATCCTTTTTTGTGGTATTCATCATCGTATATTTCCGTCAGTTGCACGACGGCTTTTTTTTCTTCAAGTTCTCTTTCCTGAACAAGGAACGACCTGCCTGATTTTGAAGCAGGCTGAACCGTTATTCCCCATTCCGGTGAATAGTATTTCCTGGATTCACGATCAAAAAAGAAACCGATAATTTTTTTACCAACAATATTTCTTTGAGGATTTAGCGCATAAAATACCTGGTATCGCCCTTTGGGAAGTCTTATCGTTTCTTCCAAAGTCAATATTCTGCGAGAGCGGCTTTTTTTTGCCTTCGCTTTTGAAAATTCCCACACAACTTCCCGGCTCCCGAAATCCAATATCCAGCAATTAGACAATAATTCATTTTTTGATTTGTTTCCCCCGACGAAGGCTTTAATTTGAATGGCGCCTCTTTTTTCAAGGTGAAACGCTTTTGATTCCACCTGGTCAGGAGAGATGTCGTAAATTTCTATTGATTGGGCGCTAATTAAAATCGGGGAGAACAGAAATAGAATAAATAGGTTTAAATATTTTTTATGTTTTAATTTTATCATGTTTTTACCTCCAGCGAACTAAAATGTAGGCAAAGGCTGAGGCGAAGGCGAAGGGAAAAAATCCATAACCGCGCACCATGTAAAAAAAGAATGAATGAGGTCGTGCAATTGAAAATGAAAAATTACGCCCAATCCTACATCTTGCTTCGCCTTTGCCTTCGCCTCAGCCTTTTTGTTATTATAACTAATTGACCGGTGTTAATAAAAAATAAAAAAAAACAAAGATTGAACTTATAACAGACTAACGCTTTCTTACATTAATAACACCTTCATCAGTATATGCTTTTATCAATGAAGAACCATTGCCAATGCTATCCCGGCATTGTTGATAATCGTCTTTCTTTTTGATGCTAAGGTCAAAATCAGTACGAATACTGCCATCTTGCGTTTCCAGATCAAAACGAACATCAGGATTTTTCGACAGGTAAAAATAGACATCACCTTCATCTGTGTAAACCTGGTAGCGGTCATTTTTTTGCAGTAAAATATCCAGGTCGATATCACCTTCATCCGTAGAAATATTACATGAACTGCATTTGAAATTTTCAAATCTTGATTCTCCCTCATCACAGTTCAATCGTAATTTCCTTGTTTCAACATTTTTTAGTGAAGTTTCACCCTCATCAATTTCAATGGTTATTGAGCCTGTTTCGCTTTTCAAATTTGTACCGGTGATGTCTCCTTCATCAGCATACAAGTTTATGTCGCCAAAATTTATGTCCCGCAGTTCGATGTCTCCCTCATCGACATCGATATCAACATCACCATCAATTGAGTTTACCGTTACGTCTCCTTCATCATTGGAAAAACTTAAATTAATTTCACGAGGCACCATTAATTCAAAATCAACAACAGGAGAACGAAAATTCCGGCTGCCCCAGGTATCAGGATCGAACAAGTCCCAGAAATTAAAATTGTGCCGATGATTAGGCTCTACCACTTTTACAGTCAGCCGGTTACCGGTATGATTAATTCTTACTTCCACCTGCTCCAGGATTTCTTCCGCCTGTTTTCTGTTTTTACCCCAGACGCTTTTTGTCCAGGTTAATTGCACCCCCGGTTTATCCCAGGATTCTACGGAAATAAATCCATCGTCGCCTTTAACAGTTACATAACCGCCGGGATCAATTTGAAATGTTTTTTTGTAAGTTTTTTTTACTTCTTTAGAAAAAAGAACTGAAGGCAAGTTAAAAATTAGTAAACATGCTAAAGCGATTAACAAAAAATCTTTTTTCATTTTAATTTCCTCCTTGGTTTCTAAACACTGAACTTCTTGTATAGTGGGCAAGAAATTTAACTTTGATAATAGCTAATATTCAAAAAAGGTCGAGATTGAGATCGAGATCAAGAAAAAAAATGATTCTTTCTTGATCTCGATCTCGACCTTGATCTTTTCTCGTTGCAAAATATATTGCGAATTAACCAATCATTTCAGGTTAAAAAATTCTGGTTCAACCAGGTTAGGTTTAATCAACGTAAATCAACTCTTAATTCACCAATTCCTGAATGAATATTGGCGTACATTGTTTTTGCTGCGGAATCATAATTACTGCTGTAATAATAGCGTCCTCTTTTTTCAAATTCGGAATCCAATTTTGTATCAGTCAAAAATCCCATGGTGGAGCTTCTCAGTTTAACTCCGAAATCGCGCGGCAAAAGAATAGTTGTTGATCCAATGTCCAAATCAATTTCAACATCCATGGATTTTGTGCCTTCACCTGACAGGTCAATATAAAGCTCGCCAATTCCACCATTGATATTTGCATCTGAAAACCGGGCATTTCCCAACCGCTTTATTGTCGTCTCACCGATCTTGACATTAATATTAAGCGAGTTCATCTCGATTTTATTCGGCTGCCGAAATTCGATTTGCACTTCACCGGCAAAATTTCTAATTTCAAAATTTGTGAGTCTTAATCCACCCATATCGAATTCAGCCGTACCTGCTTTAACCCAGATAATGCAATAGAAAAAAGAATCGCCACAAAGACACCAAGACACGAAGAAACACAAAGAAAAAAATAAGTTCAGTAAAAAAAACTAATGTATGAAAAAGTGAAAAATAATCTCTGAATGTATCATCATAAGTAATTGTAATTTCATTCTTTGTGCCTTCGTGTCTTTGTGGCAACTGCATTATTTGGGTTTAACTTTACTGCTGAAATCAATCTTCGCATTTTCAGGTAATTGAATTTCAAGTCTTGATGCGTTTTCATCCGTAACCGATTTAAACCATTTATTCCTGTCGAGGGTGAGTGAAAATTCATTATGTCGCTTATCGTAACCAACGTCAAGTTCATCGTATTTTTCATTAATTCTGCCAGTGAGTGAAATTTCATCCCCACTGAGATTTTTAGTAACTGTAATTTCCCCGGCATCAATCTCAAGGTAAACGGTTAATTCCTCCCGGGTATTGATCTTGTAGCTTTCTTTGATTTTTTTAAACTGCCCTCCCCATGAAACAACAGCAGTTATTGTGAGAATAGCAAAGACGATAAAAAATATTTTACGTTTCATTTCCCACCTCCTTAATTAGTATCAAATAAGTTCATTTCTTGAACAATGTGCAAGAAAAAATCACGCAACGGCGCAGAGACGCAAAGATTAAGCAAAGAAAATCTAAAAAAACTTTGCGATTTCCTGTACAGTTACCTTTTATAAAATTAAGGAAGTACAGACTGTGCTTTGCGGCTTCGCGACTTTGCGTGAGATTCTTTTTCAGTCGGTTCTGGCCTGTCCATGTTCGGTTAAGGTTTAGAAATATTAAATCAACAACCCTTTGTCCAAAAGTTTTTCATGCACTCTTTCTTTTGTTGCGATCATTTCATTTTCCCAAACCGAAATAAACATATCTTCCATATCGTAATTGATCAACTCAAATTCTCCGCGGGTATTATAAGGGGAATTTTTTTTATTGTAATCCTCAGGCCAATTCTCCAGGCTTTTCCGAATCCCATCTTTGATTCCTACCTCCGGCTGATACCCTAATTCCTTTTTTGTTTTTGTTAAATCAACAATAAAGGAATGTTTATAACAGAACGGAAAAAAATATTTTGTTTGCACCAGTTGTCGAAAAATAGAGTAGGGAATGTTTACCGGTTTTATTCGTTCCTTTAATGCATCAGCAATTAGTTTGACATACTGGTTTGGGCTGATTATCTCATCCCCGGTTAAATTATAACACTCCCCGGTTGCATTCTCTTTTACAATGGCTAACAAAAAGCCCTGAATAATATCATCGATATATCCCGGCTGAAATAAATTTTCACCGGATCCGGGAATAAGAATTTTTTGCCTGCCGTTGCGAATTCGTTCGATATAGTACCATTCCCTGATTTCTCCCGGCCCATTTATTTCCGAAGGTCTTAAAGATATAAAAGGGAATCCATTCTTGTCAAACTGATCAGCCAGGTATTCTTCAATCAGTGTTTTATTGTACGCATAACTGTTATTGGGCGATGTATCAAAAAGTCGGCGGTTTGGAATTGGCAGCGGTATTTGCTCATCAAATTCCTTTGTGTGAGCAACCACCATACTGCTGGTAAAAATATATTTCCCGATTTTTTCCCTGAAAACGTCAAAGATCAATTCTGCGTCTGATAGAAAATAGGCGCAGGTATCAATGATAACATCAAACTTTCTGTCTTTGAAAAAAGCCCGAAATTTTTCTTCATCATAACGATCACCGATTAACCATTCTACATCTTCATAATAGGGGAATTCTTTCCGCCTGCTGCCCCTGTTAAACAGGGTGACATTTTGGTTACCGCGCAGCAAAGCTTCAGTCAAATTTAATCCAAGAAATCGCGTACCACCAATTATTAAAACATCCATCTTATTCCTTAATAAAATTTTAAAACGTTATTAGTTAAGTTCTATTTTCTCATCATGGACAGGCAAGAAAAGGTAACTGGGTAATTAATTTATTTGGTAATAGGCATATATCATATTGATAACTCTATTATTAACCAATTACCTAATACCAAATTACCATTATAGTATTTTTATTGAATTCAATAATAAATTACCCATCGAGCTTGAATTTCCTCATTTAGCCACTAACTAATAAAATAATTTTTTGGATGGATGTCAAGTGATTTTTTTGGGATTTATAATTTGATTGATATCTCCTTAACGTAAAAAACAAATGTTTTGTTGCTATTTATTTTTAGTTACAAAAAAGTGAAATCGTTGTACAGCGGGCAAACAAACAAAATGGTAACAGTTCACCTGTATCTGCAATCAGATATTTGCGATCTAAATATTTGCCTTGAAAAACCTTATTTTTGTCTTGAAACCTTAGTAATAAGCAAAATCTACAAACACATAACCTTATTAGCTTATTTGAAGATAATAATAAGGTAATAAGGTCAAAATTTGTGGGTTATTTTTATTCTACTAAGGTTAAGAAGACAAAAATAAGGTTTCAAAGATATTCAGCTGAGTAAAAAATTTTGACATCTGATACTGGGGAACGATTACACAAAAAGTAAAATGAGTGTTGGATTATTGGATAATCCATTACTCCAACAATCCATTATACAAAACACCGACAGTGGAAATATCGACAAAATTTTGTCGATGTGAATTAATAAGAGCCTAAAACGGTCTGCTAATTCTAAATGTAACTATAAACGGTTCCTCTTTATCATCCATTCGTTTGGCGAAATTTAGCCGGACATTTCCATCATCATTGCTAATAGCAAAACCGATAGATGTTTTCAAATCATCCCAATCTTTGCTGTCAAATCCCTCGTTGGCTTCCAAAGTATTGTCGGCAGACCAAAGGTAACCAGCATCAGCAAAAAGAATTAAATTAAAATCGTTTATGCCAAATATATTATTCAATGGATTTCTTCTGCCATAAATTCTGTACTCAACAGTTCCCAGAACCAAACGGTTAAAATTTTGGAATTCTTTAAAACCATACCCGCGCAGCGCAGAAAAACCACCGGCATCGAATTGCAGTTGAGCAGGTAAGTAGCCGCGGGATGACCCAACACGAAACCTGAAATCGAGATTTTCTCCATAGCTCATGGGTTGATATCTTCGCAGATCAACAATATACCTGTCAAAATCCACACCATTATCATTTAATTCTTCACGGGCAAATTCTGCTTCAGCGCTGAACCACCAGCCTTTATCCGGGTATTTATAACTATTCCGCGTATCAAAGCTTATTTTTGCTTTCACACTTTTATAATCAATTTCATCGATCAAAGGATTAAAACGAAATTTTTTATCCCCGCCAAAAATTGACCAATTGGTGTTTTTTCCCAAACTGAAATAACTTTCTTTATGATATTCACCGCTCAATTTTAAATATTCCGAAATGAATATTGAAGCATAAGCGGAATATCCTTGTTCTCGATAATAGTCATGAAAGTCTTCCTTTATCAAAAAAGCGGCTAATGAATTTTCGAATGACGGCATCATCCAGATGTCTTGAGTGGTTGTAACGTCATGCGCCTCGATCCCGATTACCGGTCCGAAATTTCCAAAAATACTTCTTTGCACACCGATTTGATAACAAGCGCGTTTGCCGGCGAATCCATAACCGATGTGTCCATACAGGTCAAAAAAAGCGTCATCATCATAACCCCATTCGTTCTTGTTCAGCTTGAGCCCTAAAAACAATCCTTCAACCCGGTTGTAGCGAAACGCAAAGGATTCTTCATTAAAATCATAATCCCAGCGATGTCTCACTTTTCTTCGTTTTCTTTCCCATTCATCACCTTTTTTGGGACCGACCGAAATGCCGGTGAGCCCGACTGAAACATGCTGGTCTCCATCATCAACTTTTACGCCGGTTATGGTTGTTTGAACCAAATCACCTTCAACGATGGCGCCATTTGCCCGGTAAATTTTTCCACCGACACTGACCACATCGCCATCAATATAAGCGGATGAATCCAATTCAACGCTGCCAAAAACAGCGACAACATCACCGTCAACTTCGCCCTTGACTTCGATGGTACCGCGCACAGTTACAACAGCGCCCTTTATAATTTCATCCGGTTCGATTGTAACATCACCCCAAAAACGAAAAATATCGGAACCGATTTCGCGGTCTCTTCGCAAATATTTTCTTTCAACATTATTTCTAATTCGTTCATCGCGTTCTCTTTCCGTATCCTTTTCAACGGTTTCTTCCTCTTTCTCCAATCCCAACATACGTCCGGTAATAAGGGCTTCATTTGAAGTTGCAATTTGACCATGAAACGCAATGGCATGACCATCAATTGCAGCAGTGGATTTGATAATTGTTCTTCCCAAAATATTGATCACATCGCCATCCACTTTGCCTTTTATAACCAGTTCATGATTCAGAACCAGTATATCACCAACAACGGTTTCACCTTCTTCGATGACAGTATCGCTTTGATATTGATTCAATTGAAAGCCATAGCCGATTAAATTTCTGCCACCTGCCATTTTTATGCTATTTTCATCTAAAAGAATAATATCCCCGGCAATCTGTGCCTCGTCAGCCTGGTCCAATTGAGAATCAAAGCAAATGATATGTCCATAAATGGCAGCCTCTGCTTCCAATTCGACCTCGGAATTCAGGGCAATTATATCGCCGTAAATTTCACCGGCAATTTGAATTTTACCTGTCACGATAACAATATCAGCCTCGATCACCTCATCTTCGTCGATGGTAACCTCACCATGATCATAGTGGACGAGCTTTTTCTTGGCCCAGGAAGGGTCTGCTGACTCACTCGCGGCAGCGGTTGATGAGTAAATTAAAAAACCAAAAATGATCATAAAAGCGACAAGAATAAAAATTAAAAATAAAATTTGTCGAAATTGAATTGATTGCATGATGTGCCTCCTGAATAATTTATTGAATCGCAATAGTTCACCACCTGTGTAATTCATTATTTTGATTTCAGAACAAGGATTAACGATTTACGATTTTAGAAGTATTTGATTTTTTCAATCAAATTTTTCGATACAGCACTCTTTCATAAATCAAAAATCGTTAATCCCCCGATAAATCAGGATTTCCAATTTATTCGTAAATCATTTTTTCATGTAAAAATAATTGGGAGGTGAACTATTACATTGAATCAAAATTTTAGTTACAAAATGATATTGGCAAAGTCCATACCATAAATATTTACATCGCTTTAGTCTTTGATATTTTGGAAGTTAAAGAGAATAAGAAAACAGAGGCAAGGTTTAGGTGTGTTAATTTAACACAGGTCAAATAACAACTGCTGTTGCAGATTTACACAACAATCAGGATAATTTATACCTGTTCAAAAGAATAATCAACAAATCACAAAACAACCCACCAACCACGACTAAAAAAAAGATAACGCAACTCAATAGAATCAGGTGGAGATCGATTGAATGTTGAAAAAACAGCAGACTAAATAAAGATGAAAAAATTGAAGGAAGCAAAACAGAAAAAGTGAAAACCAAGCGTTTCCAAAATTTGTCGGATGAAAATCCCCACACAAACCACCCCAAAGGAAATAATAGTGTAAAACAGAATGAAATGATCCTGTAACGTTCTTTTGTAAACCGAATTAATAGTGGTAGATAAAAACTTGTATTGAAGACCCTGTTGCCGGTTAACTTCCCGTTGAAATATAATTTTACTTCACCCCGGTCAAAAGTCGCAACAATTAATTGAGGCGCCCAGGAATTTAAAATTGGAGATGAAGTCAAACTCACTTTTGAACCATTGATACCCGTTAACGGCGTGCGCACTCTAAAATTTATCCTGTCCTGAGTTTGTCCTAAAGTGAAATTTCGGTTCCCAGGATCTGCTGAAAGCGATACAATTCTTGCCGGCCCCACCATCTTTAGATGTTGTGGTTTTATCCAAACTGCAATTGAAATTTGATCGGTTCTTTTTAAATTTTTAATTAAAGTCACCGGTGGTTTTTGAGATTGCAATATTGAATTTCCCCTGATAGAGATCCCATTCCCTTTGGGCAGCTTTTTCACCTGTGAGCCGGCTTGAACATTTAAAATTAAACTTTCTTTTATGGAACCATTATTTTGTACCGGAAGATTTTCGAATAAATATTCAAGCAAAAGTCCATTTGAGATACCAGTTCCGGTTTTCAAAGAATAACCTTCAGCAAAATATTTTTCGATGTCATTTTGTTTCAACAGCCGGTTAAAAATTGATAGCTTATAAATGTTCCCTTCCCACGGTCGATTTTTGGTGCCTTCATTACCAACCAGCAGCAGGTAATTTTCATTCCAGTTATTAAAATTATTAAAAAGAGGCGGCAGGGAAAATATAACAGTTATAAAAAAAGAATACCCGAGAAGTATGGGGAAAAAATATCTTTTCATCAACAGGGATATTTTGTTAAAAATATTTTGGGGATCAAAGGATTTTATTGAATAAACGAGGTAAGCGCCAAAACTTGTTCCTGCTGTATTGTTCAAAATATCAATCGCTGAAGTTACCCTGGGGAGAAACATTTGTGAGACCTCGATAGTAGCGCTCAGAATAAATCCCAGGACTGTTGTAATAAAAAAAACTCGTTTAAATGATACCTGTCTTGTCTTAAAAAGTGAAGCGATCAATACTCCAACCGGGATTAGCATGACCAGGTTGATTAAAAAATCCAATGATGAAATTGGCCCGGTCAATGTGGCTAAATATCCTTTACGAAACAGCAAATATTGGAAAAAATAAAACCTGGAAAACCGGAACGGGCTCAGTGCATAGACATACAGGAAACTGATGTACATCATCAGCAGAAGCATTAAGGTTTTTAGATAATCTGTGGATGAAGTGTTGTTCATTTTTGTTATATATTAAATTGGCTTCGCTTTTAAAGAAGGAGATGGCTAAAATCAAGAATACAATCAAGGACGGTTAGTTGCTGAAATGGTTTGAGAA
This sequence comes from Candidatus Zhuqueibacterota bacterium, assembly GCA_016783825.1. Lineage (GTDB taxonomy): Bacteria > Zhuqueibacterota > Zhuqueibacteria > Thermofontimicrobiales > Thermofontimicrobiaceae > Nigeripontimicrobium. The sequence goes on from JADHVV010000089.1 coordinate 15,445, forward strand.
GCTGTATGTAAAAAGAATGGAAAGTGGTTTTAAATCATGATGGAATTTTTATTTGCAGTTCTTCAAATCCAAATAACAATATAAAATAAACATATCTCCCACAGAAACGTACTCCCACGGAATTAAAGTTCCAAAAAGCATTTCCGTGGAGTTCCTTTTCTGTGGGAGAATAATCTTTCCGATGAATTATTACCCATTTATTATATGCAGTATTGCAGCTATTTAAGACTTTCATCTTCTACACTTTTTGGATCAACCGGTATAATTTCCAGCTCCAGGTTTAGTCTTTTTAAAATGATCATTTCTAATTCAATTGGCTGCTCAATTATTTTGTCTTTGAATTTTCTGGATTGTCTTTTAATAAATTGCTCTATTTTTAAGGCAGTCCCAATTGAGTCATGGAACTTCCAGCATTGAATAATGCGTTTTGGTTTGAAGCTCCTGGTATATTTTGAACCTGAAGTTCCGGCGATATGTTGTTTATATCTCCTTTCCAAATCTTTTGAATAACCTGTGTAATAGCAACCGTTCTCACATTCGAGAATGTAAATCCAATATTGATTTTTTTTTGTCATGATTTTGTATTGTTGAAATGTAACTATTCATGTTAAAAATAAAAAGGCAAAACTATTAATTCTACTTTGTCAGATTAAAAAAATGAACGTTTAAATGTCATTCCGGCTTTCCTGTCCAGTTCCCTTCAAATATATACAATGTGGACAGACTGGGCTTTTCAGCCGGAATCTCCTGCTTAATATATGCAGATTCCGGTATTCCGCTCCGCTTCAACCGGAATGACAAGTAACTGAGAGTAATGTGACAAAGTAGAATTAATTTTTAAAAAGAAATGAACAAACACTAATTCAGGTTTAGATTTGATTGGTAAAATAATGCAACACCTTATTCAACTAATTCTTCCCATTTCCAATCTGTAATTTTTCTTGCAGAAGTATCAAAATTGATACCTATTTAATATATTTCAAAAATGATGTCTTTACTTCCTGGTTTGGGTAATTTAGGTGGAAAAAAATATCATCGCAATCAGTAATTGTTATATGCCCAGTCTGAAAAAGAAACGCTTCTAAATGCAGATTTTCCGGTTCGTAAGTGGAAAATATATCATCAGTCAATTGCAAAGATTCATTCTCAGGAATAGGGAAGTCATTCTCCCTGATAAGGTTTTTCAGGAAAGATGACGCACCGGTTTCAAACCAGTAGTTTTTAAATTCCTGATCTTGAAAAACGTTAAGGATAGAAAATGGATTACATACTTTTTCTTGGCTATCAGTAAAACGATATCCATTGTACCAACTTTGTAATTTCAACAGGCATTCTTCATAATTAATATCTAAATACCTGGATAACTTGCTTATATTGTTACCAAAATTATTTTCCAATTCATTTTTAGTATATCCTAAAAACGAAGCAAATTTAGATTGCCAAGACAAATCATTTAAATTATTCAATCCGGAAAACATGTTGCCCCAGCTTAATTTTGACACACCTGTGATGAATACAAGTCGCAAGGCAGAGGAAATATCATGAGCCTTTAATACGCCCAAAAATTGCATAAGCATATCATGATTTTGTTTTGCTGTCTCTAATTCTTCTTTTCCTTTTCCAAGATGGGTGATTACAGGTTTATCATATTCATCGATCAATACTACAACATGGCTTTTATTTTTCTTTTTTAACTCGGTTATTAATACGCAGAAATTTTCTAAAAGTAATTCACTCTTAAATTTGATTTTGATTTCGTTATCATCTGCAGACTCTTTTATTGTTTGGAGTAAACCTTTTTTCAGTTGTTCAGGATTCTCATGACTTATTCGATCAAAATCAATTTTCACAACCGGAAATTTTTTCCACTGCCAGTCAGTATTCTTGTCGATCCACAAGCCCTCGAACAAATCCTTGCGCCCTTGAAAAAGATAACCCAGCGTTGAAACGAGTAAAGATTTACCAAACCTTCGCGGGCGGGAAAGAAAGTAATATGCCTGGCTGGGACGAATTAGTTGATAAATGTATTCGGTCTTATCAACATAAATAAAGTTACTGGTTTGCATTGTTTCAAAATCCTGTACACCCAGCGGTAAAAATTTTTCTGACATGGCTTCACCTCAGCTTGTTACAAATAATCACCAAAATCACTCTCGGACAAAATACAAAAAAATCGCCTGTTTTGCAAACATATATAACTTTAATACTGATAATCCAAATCCACTAAAGTTAGGCTATCAGATTAGGTAATTTGTAGAATAGGTAATTGGGGAGTAGATTAATTAGACAATTACCCTATTACCCATTTTCCCAATTACCTATTTCCCCAATTACCCTCCTTATTATGTTACCGAATCAACATCATCTTTCTGCTTTCCATAAAATCACCAGCCTGTATGTGGTAAATATAAACCCCACTACTCAAATCCAAATCAGCAACATCACGAGCATCCCAAACCACTTGATGAAAACCGGCATCAACTTCCTCGTTTACAAGCGTTACGATTTCTTTGCCCATAACATTGTAAATCTTTATCGAAACGAAAGAGTTTTTTGGCAGCTGGTATTTAATCGTTGTTGCTGGATTAAATGGGTTGGGATAATTGGGTAACAATTCAAACTCCATTGGACTTAAATCTGCTGTTTCAGTTGGAACGGATGTAAATACCTGGCTCTTTAAATGCAGGTTTATATCCGCGGTTGTACTGTTTGAATACACAGTAATCAATTTATCAGTGAAAGCAACCGGTTCATTCAAATTGAACGTGCTGTCACCATTCACGTCCATAAAGGCGGCGACAATGTATTTGCCCTGACCTAAATTGTTGATTTCATAAACGCCCGCGTCAGGAAGCACTGCTTTACTAAATGGGCTGATTGAAAGACCCAAAGCAAAAATGTACACTTCGCCACTGGCTTCTTCAGGCGCATAAATTGTTCCTGTTATTGCGCTGGTGGTCGTGTCCTCGATTACAAAGTCGATGTTTTTTACGGTGTCACCCTTTTCAATATAGATGAAATCATCGATGTAATAACCAAAGGGAGGCTCGAAATACTCAAATATCTCCTCCGGTGGATTTGCCATGTCGATTATTTTTCCTAATACTGTATAAAATCCTGGCGCTAATCCTGCGAGTGTGTATGGATAAAGCCCTGCGCCAAATGCCACGCCCAGGTTTATTGTCAGGGGCGTTGCTGATAAACCGGCTGCAACTGCCGCCATCGCACCCCGCTCTGTCCCATCGTAAGTAATTGAGCCTTTGATTACCCCGGTTCCTAACTCTGCGAGATAAAGCTCGATCCCTGTCGTATCCTGACCCCAACCCAATGAAATTTCATCGAGATATGTTTCAGCAAATGGCTCCCCCAAATCAAAACTTCCACTGCTATCCGCATCCAAATAACAAAAAATATAATAATCCCCGAAAGCCAAATTTTCCAGTTTAAAATCTGCTGTTAAGGAATCGGCAACGACTTCATTTATTGGAGTGAAACTTAAGCCTGCCGCCATGACATGAATATCACCTGATTTTA
>JADHVV010000090.1 GCA_016783825.1 Candidatus Zhuqueibacterota bacterium
TCTAACCCAGATCATTTAACTCTTACATCAAAAAGGCTGAGGCGAAGGCTAAGGCGGAGTAAGGTATAAGATTAAAGGATTAAGAATTTTTTTTCCTTCGCCTTTGCCTCAGCCTTCGCCTGCACTTTAGTGCGCTAGGCCTTTTAAAAATGTATCAGAGATTACTGGGAAGAATTTCTTTTGGGCAAGGACTATTAAAGTCCCTTACTTGTCGAAAGCAGAAGCGGAGACTCTCTTACTTGACTTAAACAATTATTTGAGCACATAACATTTGGCTCAACATGCCCAACTAGCCTGGCGCGATTTTCGGAGTTCAGAGGTTTTCAAACCTAAATGGGTCTTTTCAAGCATTGTGCTGATTCGCCGCTGGCAAGTTAGCCAATGGGTTATGCTTATTAAACGCATATCATAACCTATTAAAATCAATATTTATATAATTCCTTAATAACATTTTTCAACATGCAGTATGGTTGGGTCTTTAAGTTAACAGGCGCTTTGATTAATGGCATTGTATATGGAGATACTTTAACTTATTAATGGGAGCGTATCCATAATCCTGATAAAAAAGGGAATGTGAGAGATTATGCCAATGTTACTCAATTGGTTTGCCTGGCTAATTTAGAAAACCTAAATGCGCTTTTTATCAAAGAAAATATGAAACAAGCCCAAAGACTTATAAAGCTAAATGAAATTGCAATTGAGCAAATGAAACTGCTAACTGTTGACACTTCTAAATTAATTAGTAAAACTAAAAAATAAGAAAAATCGGAAATTCCTATTTTGTTGAAACAAATAAAACCAATGTGCATAATTTTCACATTACTAAAGAAGAAATGATAAAGGAATATGATGTCAGCTTTTACTCTTTGGAGAAGCGTTAAGAAAAAGAATTTAATTATTGACATTGTTGTTTTTTTTTAGTTTATTATTTACAAGCACCATAAAAAAAATATTAATGGTCAATTGAAATAAAACCACCAATTATCTTACCTTTTCTTAAAACCAACATTTTGGAGTCTGTTTATGGATAAAACTTCTGTCGTCATTCTTGGAGGTGGTCGTGGATCACGCCTGTTCCCGCTCACTCATGAACGTGCTAAACCGGCTGTCAGTTTTGCCGGAAAATATCGTCTGATTGATATTCCGCTCTCAAACTGCATTAACTCGGGAATTAAACGAATTTCTGTACTTACGCAATTCATGTCAGCCAGCCTGCATCGACACATAATGCAAACATATCAATTCGATACTTTCACTGATGGATTTGTTGATTTATTGGCGGCTGAACAGACACTTCATGATGAAAATTGGTTTCAGGGGACTGCTGATGCGGTACGAGCAACGCTAACGCATACTAGTTATTACCAGTACAAAAATATGCTCATTTTATCCGGGGATCATCTTTACCGCATGAATTACGCAGATTTGATGAGATTTCATAGGTCGAGTGCAGCGGATATTACAATTTCTGTTTATCCTGTTCCAATTAGCGATGCCCCGGAATTCGGATTACTAAAAGTTAATGACTGTGGCGCAATTCAGGAGTTCATAGAAAAACCTCAGGAAGAGGAAATCATAAAAAAATTTGTCGCACCGGATTTGCTTTTTAAAGATTCCGGCGTGGTTTATGATTCTGAAAGATATTTGGCATCGATGGGTATTTATATTTTTAAAGAGAGCGTGCTGAATGAAGTTTTGAAGGATGAGTCAAAAACTGATTTTGGCAAGGACATAATACCGGCTTCTATTAAAAAGTATAAAGTGATGGCATTTCCATTTACAGGGTATTGGCAGGATATTGGGACTATTCGTTCTTATTTTGAAGCTAATATGTCATTGCTGGAGCCTGATTCACCCTTTCATTTATACCAGGCAAATTGGCCAATTTATACCAGGGAACGATCACTGCCACCCAGCAAAGTGATGCGGTCAAAAATACTTGATAGTCTTCTTGTCGAGGGTTCGGATATTTTGGGCGCTAATATTGAAAAATCGATTATTGGAACGCGTGGAAAGGTTGGTGAAGGAACTGAATTAATTGAAGTGCTTATGAGTGGGGCTGATTTTTATGAAGGGGAAGAGTTTTTAACGCGACAAATGAAACTCAAGGATAAAAATTTACCATCGATCGGTATCGGAAAAAAATGCTGTATCAAACGAGCGATTATTGATAAAAATGCAAGAATAGGTGATAATGTAGTTATTGATGTGAAATCCCATATTGAAAATTCTGAAGGAGAAAATTATTGGATAAAAGATGGGATAACCGTAATACCGAAAGGCGCTGTTATCCCATCTGATACCCAAATAAAACACTAATATTTGATTACGGTAAATTCAGCATCGTCTTTCAGTTTTTGCAAGTGAGAAATTGTAACGCTATTTCGCTTTTTCCCGGTGAGTTCTTTTTCAATGACAGGACGAACTTTTTCAAGAGGTTCGGTTTCCTTTTTTCTGTCAACAATTTTAAGGATATGAAATCCGTATCGAGTTTCAACAATATCACTTATTTCACCAATAGGTACGCTGAACGCGGCATCTTCAAAAGCTTTTACCATTTTCCCTCTTCCGAAATCTTTGTACAATCCGCCGGTATTTTTTGAGCCGGGATCTTCCGTATGTTTTTTAACAAGTTCTGCAAAGTCTTTCCCGCTTTTTGCCTCGGCTAAAATACCTTCCATCTTTTTTCTGATTTCTTTTTTAACAGAGTCACTTTTTCCCTGGGTCATTAATAAAATATGACGAACCGAAGCTGTTTTATCCTTTTTATATCGTTCCATAATTTCTTCTTCAGTAACTTTGGCTGAATCACTCAAAGTGTTTTCCAAATATTTACTGATGGTTGCTGTGTTAATAATGTCTTTCTTGATAAATTCCACATTAATATCTCTACCCGCTAAAATGGAGTCAAATTTTGCCTCCCCGCCATATCTCTTATATTGTAAGTCCAACATGCTGTCAATTTCAGCCTGTGACAAAGATATGTCCGTTTCCTGTGCAGCATCCAATAATAATTTTCGTTCAGCAAATTGGTTGATGAATCTATCAATGTATGGTTTTAATTGTTCTGCCTTCATTGTTTTTAGCCGGTCCGTACTTTTACCGTCGCCTTCATAGAGCTTTTTAATCGCTTCGCCAACAGTGAGGTCAAAAGTTCTGGTTGAAGCTAAAATATTATTTTTTTCAGGATCAAGATAATCCAGTTTTTCAGAAAGCGTTTTTGCTAATTCATAGGCTGGAGTATCTTTTTTAAGTTTAATCCCGGTCTCTTTTTTTCCACAACCGGATATTAGCATTAAAACCATTGGGATAATAAATAACAAACGTTTCATGTAACTCTCCTAAAATTTAAGTGAATGAATTGAATTTGGTGGCGAATGTAAGAAATAAAATTTAAAATTCCTAATGATTTTTATTATTTTTGTTAATACACCTGTTACATATACGTTGAAATGATTGGTTAATTTTCAATCAAGCTTGCGATAAAAAAGATCAAGGTCGAGATTAAGGTCAAGAAAAAAATCATTTCAAATTATTTGCAATGTAATCTATTCATTGAAGTTAAATTAAGTAATTCACTTGCCAACATCCCAAATCCCCTCCATCGTTCAGAAAGACATCTTCAACTAATTGCTGAAAAGTTATAATTATTTCTTGATCTCGATCTTGATCTCGACCTTTTTATTATCGGCTCGTCCTAGTGAGAAAAAGAGCAAATCATTCAGAATAACGCTGAAAAATCAAACATCCATTTGTCCCGCCAAATCCAAAACTATTGGACAGGATGGTATTCAATTGAACATTCTTTTTGGTTTCAGTAACGATTGGCATACCTTTGGCTTCTTCATCAAAAGTTTGAAGATTCGCTGTAGCGGAAATGAAATTATTTTCCATCATCAGAAGGGAATAAATGGCTTCATGAACCCCGGTTGCGCCAAGCGAATGACCTGACAATGATTTGGTGGAATTAATCCAGGGAATTTTTTCGCCAAATACTTCTTTGATGGCTTTCAGTTCTACCATGTCTCCTGCCGGCGTGGCAGTGCCATGGGTATTAATATAATCTATCGGCGCGGATGCGGATACGGTTGAAAGAGCCTGGCGCATACAGCGAACTGCTCCATCGCCTGATGGTACAACCATATCAAGTCCATCGGAGGTTGCAGCATAACCGACAATTTCAGCATAAATGTTTGCTTTTCTTTTTAATGCATGCTCTAATTCTTCTAATACTACTACCCCTCCACCATTGGCAATGACAAATCCATCCCTGGTTGCATCAAATGGACGGGAAGCTGTTTCGGGTTTGTCATTATATTTTGAAGAAAGCGCAGCCATGGCATCAAATGTTACTGTCTGCGCCCAGTCTTGTTCTTCTCCGCCACCGGCAAAAATAATATCCTGTTTACCGAATTGGATCTGTTCGTAACCATGCCCAATACAGTGAGCGCTGGTTGAACAGGCAGAGGTGATCGAGTAATTTAAGCCCTTTATTTTAAACGGAGAAGCCAGGCAGGCGGAAATCGAACTCGCCATACATTTGGTAACCATGTATGGCATCACACGTTTCGCCCCCTTGTTAAGCAGAGTGTCGCTGACCAGTCTGATGTTTGAAGATGAAGCGCCACCCGATCCAACAACAAGCCCGGTTCGTGGATGTGAAACCTGGTCTTCAGTCAAACCCGATTGTTCAATTGCTTGTTTCATTGCAATATAAGTTAAGGCTGGCGTTTCTCCCATAAATCGCCGTACTTTTCGGTCAATTAAAGCTTCTGTATTTATGTTCACAAAACCACTTACCTGGCTGCGAAAACCCAATTTTTTATATTCTTCATTAAATCGAATTCCAGATCGCCCTTTTAATAAGGATTCAAGCACCTCTTGTTTATTATTCCCCAAACAGGAAACAATCCCGTATCCGGTGATGACGACTCTTTTCATGATTATTCTCCTGGTTCGTTGTTGGATGTTCAATGCTTTAATGTTCGATGTTTAATGTTCAGCGTTCGATATTCGTTATTCAATATTCATAAATAAAAAAACGTTTGTAATTTAGGATGTTATGAGCAAATTTAACTTATCCAAAAAAATGTTTAAAGCGCTCTTTTCGAAAAGACAAAATACAACTTTTTCGAGTTTTGTTTTACTCTGTAAATAGTTTATTGTTTCCTTGATCATTATACCAGCACATCTCTCTAACGGAAATCCAAAAATACCGGTGCTAATCGCAGGAAAAGCGATTGATTTGAGGTTATTTTCATTGGCGACTTTGAGACTGTTAATAGTGGCATTTTTTAATTTGTTGTCTTCATCTCCTTCACCCATTTGTGGCCCAACAGCATGGATAACATATTTTGCTTTCAAATTTCCACCTGTCGTGATCACGGCACCACCAACAAAAGTGCCGCCGATGTGATTACATTCATCCTGAATGGTGGAGCCACCCTTATTACGAATCGCACCAGCAACTCCACCGCCTAATATCAATTGTGCATTTGCTGCATTGACGATGGCATCAGTGGTTTGTTCAGTAATATCACCTTGTATTAACTGAATTACCGTTTTGTTAATTTTTTTTGTGATCATTTTAAACCTCAAAACAAACTTCATTATACACTAATCTTGTACTTTTTTAGATGAATTTTCCATAAAATTTCTATAAAAGTCGATGAACTTATGAATACCATCACTACCACCGGCAATTAAACCTCCTGTTAAGAGTACATCCATGAATCTGAATACACTGCTTTGATAGTAAGGTAAACTTTGTAATGACTGCGCTACAACAAATGTGTTTAATGTTCGAATACCAAGAGAGCTGATTATAATCCCTATGAACAAACCTGACCACATGGCGTATTTTCTCGTTTTTGCTTTATAATCATGGATTTCTAAATTTAAGACACCTAACGTGGCAGAATTATCATTAATTTCATCAGTTAGCTCTGTTGCACGGATTTTATTGGTTTCATCAGGATTCGTTAAGCCCTTCTTGCGTGTCAAAAGTTCCTTTTTTTGAGCTTTAAGGTTTGAAATTTTTGTCTCCAAATTTTTAATTTTTACGCCAATCTTTTCAGAGTCCGTAGCACGCCAAGTCGTTAAAAATATATCCAGAGCTCTTTCCAGTAATAAGGCAATGACAAAAAGTATTCCGAGAAATTGACCTATTTCTGGCAATGTCAGCTGCTTTAACTCTAAAGGGTTAGGAGTGATCCAGATTGAAAGCACAAAAGCAAAAATTATCGGTATAAAGATGATTGATTTTGTTTTCATGAATTACCTCACTGGTAGTGAATGACAAGTTATTCCATCTATCATCTGATTTTGATTTTTAAATTTATTTTATAATATTCAATGTTCTACCAGGCTCCCGACCATATCCAATCACATTTAAACTATCGGGATACACTTCAACAACAGCAAAAGCATTCGTATCAGCCGTTTCAACCATGCCTTTAATGGTTAAATAATGAATGTTATTTCGAAGAACATAATTCCCCCAATGATTATGTCCGCTGATGTAGGCAACAACACAGTCATAAGCCTCTATTGTTTTATAAACCTCTTCGTCATTCCATAAGCTGTGCCACTCCCGCGGCAGCACCGGGAAATGACAAAATATGATCACTTTTTCCTTATCATGGCAGGATTTTTCCAATTTATTTTGCAGCCATTCAAGTTGTTGTTCTCCAATGCTGCCGTTCCATCTTTGCATATTTTGTGTCTTTTTCTTTACCAAAGTATTGAATAATTCTTCAACTTCTTTGCGCTCTTCACTTCCGTGTTTAGTACTATGGATACTGATATCGTTACCGTCCAGTACAATAAACCGCCATGAGTTGATCTTAAAATCATAATATCGTTTTTCCAGGCCGATTCTATCCATAAGAGAATCGTAATACCTGCTTCGTATAGTAAATTCATGGTTACCAAGCACATGATATTTTGTGTGTTTTATCTTTTCTAAAATTGGCATAATTGTATCATAACTGGCAAAATCCTTTTCAATAAGATCTCCTAACTGGATGACAAATTCAAGATCTTTTGAATTAAATACCTGCACACATTCTTCTAATTTTTTTACTGAAGAACGATAAAATCTCGATTTGTGAGGTTCAGCATCCATATATTGAATATCCGTCACCACGCCAAAAGTGAACTCCGGCTTTTCAACCGAATCACAAAAAATGATAGAAAGAATTAGAACCAAGAAAACTAACAAAAAGTTGTATCGATTTAATTTCATTTTTTATTCTCCTAATTTGTAAATTAAAGACCCTGGACAATCCAGAACGAATAAGGTAACTGGGTAATTAGTTTATTGGGTAATTGGGATTCATAATAATGATTTATTTTTTATTACCCAATTTTCTTATTGCCATATTACTTTTCAAATATTATTTTTCTTATTCAGTGTTTTCTTGCCCATTCTCCTTCGGCGAACCTGTCCGCCGTTTGTTTGGCGGATCAATGCTCCAACAAATACGGCGCATCTTCGATCAATAATAGAAATCTGCCGAAGATTGTGCAAGAAATTCACTGTTTAGAAACTAATTACCCAATTACCTAATTACCCAATTACCTATCACACTTCAGAAACACTCTTCCATTCTATCCCTATTTTTGGACAAGCATATTCCATCTCTTGAATATAGTCCCCACAAGCCATCATCCAATGAAATCCCCTGTGGTCTGAAAGCAGCTTCTTCCAATTCCCATCAATTTTGATATCGTATTGAGATCGGCAAATATCAAAGAACGGATTATCTTCAATTGAACCGGTGAATCCCAGCCATTCTTTTTGGCTGCAATCAGGGCAGACCATGGTTATTTTGCTTCCGATGGGTAGTTCAACTTTCGGTGTCGCGCCATAGTCAGATTCAAAATGAGTAACGACTTTTGCCAGCGCATAATTTTCTCCATCCATCCGTCGAGGCGCTGTGCAATGAGCCGCTGTAACAATGCCATGGTGGGGATAAGTCGGATCATTCAAAAATACCGGCTTGTGCGAAAGGTAATAAAGCAGTATTCCCGATGGAATGACATTAAAATCAGATTCACAAAAGGCGATTTTTCCTTCATCATTTAGCAGACTGAGTGGTAAACAGGCGGTCGTTTCTGATAAGGGCATCACAGTACCCATACAATTTTTAATCGTGAATGCATTGGTATTATATTCACTGAGATAATCATTAAAAATGCTGTAAAGTAAAAATCCATTGATCACAAATTGTTTGTCCGTGTGCAAACTTGTTTCGGGCAGGGACAAATATTTTTCCGCCCATTTTTCTGCTTTACGTATTCTTTTACGGTCTGCCCGTGCCGATTTAATTCTCTTCCCAAGGTCTTCATAACTGACAGGTTGAATATCAAGTTTAAACTTATCCTCAGATAATTCGGGCGCTTTGGGACAGCACCAACCGCCGCTGCCACCCAAAGCGACAATGCGATGTCCAATGAAATTTTTCACACCGAAAAGCGCACGAAACTTGAGTAGCAGATCATCATATTCATCTACAACTACATCGTGAATAGTAATGCCCTTTGGATTGCGGTAAGTGTCCAACTCAAATTCTTGGACGCCTGTTCTTAAAAAACGATTGTGTAAAATTTCATACCAGAGGTAGATGGGACCGGATCGGTGTCTCAAAAAAATCAAATTATTATTAGTCTCAGAGCAGCATGATTCTAACAGATCTGTCCGTCCTGAAGCAGCATAAACAAGCGGTACATCGAAGGAAGATGAATTTCCAATTTGTTTTGCCTTTTCAATCGTTTTTACTTTTTCGACAGGAAGAATTTGAATAGGAAATTTTGCCTTCTTCTTCAACAATTTCAATTCTTTGGAAATTCGCTGTACTTCTTCATTTATGTGCTCTTCTGTTTGTAAACCACCCCAGGAGCGCCAGGATGTCTGGTGTCTCTTTTGGGGAATTGAATAGACTAATATCGGTTGAACCACCAACTTTTTCCCGGATTTGATCATTGGTTTACCCGGATCCCAATCCATTGTGTTTGAAAAGGATAACGATGGTGAAATCAAACTGGCGCCGGCAACACCCATTGCAGATACTTCCAGGAATTCTCTTCGGTTCATTTTGTTTTTTGAACATTCACAGCACATGGTATTCTCCTTTATTTATTAGATTATTATTATTGGCAAAATAACAAAATAATTGTCAAAATAATTTAAGTCAACCTGTCCGCAGTCTTTTTGGTGGAAATAATTAGACTAATTATTTTGACTATAATCATTTTGACTACAGACAAATGGCAAATTAGCTTTACTAAACCTTGAATTGTACATCTGTTTATCAATATATGAAGATATTTGAAATCGCTTATAGATAAAAATGAATATTAGAACCAGGTTTAGTAAAGCTTGTTGAAAAAGAACTATTTTTCAAGTTTAATCATTGCATGACCATTCCGTCGGTTGAGTTTAACCGTGATGGCGAATTTCTATGCTCGAAAAATTAAAATTTGATATAACAAAAATATATAAAACTTAACTGTAATTGTCAAATACTTTTTTTATGGATTTTGGATATGAGATTAAAATCAAAGCAAAATCATAAATGTTGTGTTTATAACCTAAATTAAAAATTTTTAACAATTTTCTTGTTGAATCATTGGGATTTTTAGAGTATATTGGTTAAGTGTATAATTATGTATTTAGTTCCAATAATTAATTTGAGTAGAAAGATGTATTGTCAGTTAGGTGGGACTTGCAAAGCAGGCAAACATTTATCACTTGCGAAACGATTTATCGAAAAAGTTTGATCATTTTAAAAAACAATTAGTCGTCGGCAAATGTAAGGAAAATCACAATGAAGATTAACTCAAAAGTTATCACCTGTGTTTTAATTTTTATACTCAGTTTATTAACGTTTTTAACACTTTATTCATCGGACAGTTTTCCGTCGGGACAAACAGAACAGGATTCTTCTGCAACGACAAATGCAGATTTCCGGATGAAAATTCAAGACAATTCAGTTTTGCTTGCATTTATTGGCGGCATTATTATCACACTTTTGGTGGGAATTTTAACTTTCTTGATTTTTAAAATGGTGCGTATGCGGGCTGAACAAAAGCAAATAAGAATCGCCACAATTATGGAGAAAGCAAAGAGAGTAGAATCAGATGCCCAAGGAATAAAATCACTTGAAAAGAGGTATTTCGAGGTATTGCGTGCTGCATATCAGCGAATAAAATTGTTCGGTTTTCTTTCCCAGGCAAATATTGATGTCGGATTATTAGACGTTTTTGTAAATATGAGATTTATGGAAAAAATTAGCAGTGAATTTGATCGGCAACAAAAACAATTGGATCCACTTGAGAGAATATTGAGTCCACTTAATGTGATACAACGGACGCAACAAAGTAAAAAACTGCTTATGATTTTTGGTGGCGCCGGTTCAGGCAAAACTACCCTGTTAAGATATTTGACAATATGTTGTTTGGATGAAGAAAAGTGGAAACGCATTGGACTTGAAAAACCGCTTATCCCTATTATAGTTCCCCTGCGCGCGATTGATCCCAAATTGCCATTCATCTATTCAATAATCGAATGGTCGAGAAAAAATAATCTTAACTTGACCAGGAAACTTTTAGAACATTGGTTAACAGAACGAGGGGCTCTTGTACTGTTAGATGGTCTGGATGAAGTAGGCGACCGGACTACCCGTCAAAACGTTTGCCAATGGATCGATGCTGCTTATGCAACTTATAAACGTTCCATGTTTGTGGTGACCTGCCGTTTTACAGGTTACAGCGAAGCTGAGGGTGTTTCGCTGAAAAGTCCCAAACTACGTGCTGATATGCTGGATCTGAATGAAGATCAGAAAAAGATTTTTTTATTTCAATGGTTTAAAGCTACAGGTTTGACAGACCTTGATGAAGCTGACAGACAAAATCCGGAGAGCCTGCAGTTAATTGTACAGCAGGCAGAAAAAAACAGGGATGCCCTGATGGACTCAATTTCTCAGCCGGGAAACCGGTCATTACTTGACATGGCAGGAGTACCGGTTATGCTGCAAATTATGGCGACCGTTTGGAAAGAACAGGGCAGCCTTCCACCGGAAAGGGTTGAATTATATGACCGCAGCACCGACTTTTTGCTTTTTCATCGCGACAAAGCTAAGGGTCTTAAGCCGCTGATGAGCGCTTCGCAGACAAAAAGTATATTACGTCCTCTTGCCTTAAAAATGCAATGGGAATGGGAAAAAGATGAAGTAACAGAAGAAGAATTTTTAGCTCTTGTTGAGCCGTTAATTCAAAGAATCAATTCAAATCTTGAAGGTTTGGATTTTCTGGAAAATATGCGCGATCGGGCAGGTGTTTTAATTTGGTCTGGTACGAGAACATATAGCTTCCAGCACAAATCAATTCGGGAGTTTTTTGCCGCAGAAGAACTTGGTAACATGCGGTTAGTCAAACCATTAGTACAACACTTTGATGAAGATTGGTGGCGCGAGACAATTCTGTTTGCATCAGGTCTCTCACGTCCCAGTATTTTTACTCACTTTATGAACATTTTTTTAAATTCCGAACAGAATTTCGGTGAAACACCACACCTGTTACTACAATGCGTTAGTGAAGCTGTAGCGCCTGATGAAACACCGTTTATTGCTTGCCTCAAAAACAAAAACTGGCAGGCTCGTTATAATGCTCTAAAATGTTTACAACTTATTAGCTCTGAAAAAGCAAAAAATGCTACGCAAATATGCCTGAAAGATCCAAACAGGCAGGTCAGGGATTTAGCTTACAGTTTGCTGTTAGAGTGGGATATAATCAAACTTGAACCCAAAAAAGAGCTTGATGAAAACCTAAAATTGCCGCTTCGATTTTTAAATCAATTTGAACATAATACCGAATACATTTTAATTCCGGCAGGAAGAAGAATTGTGGGAGGACGGCAGATAAAAATAGATATAAAAAATTCATTTTACCTGGCAAAAATTCCTGTCACCAACAGGCTCTATCAAAGATTTATTCAAGAAACAGGGCATAAAGAACCATCATTTTGGAATGATAAACGTTTTAATGAACCAAATCAACCTGTTGTAGGCGTGACCTGGTACAATGCAAAGGAGTATTGTGAGTGGCTGAAGCAAAACAGCAAGGAAGGATTGGCTTTTCGTTTACCAACCGAAGAAGAATGGGAATGGGCAGCCAGTCGCGGGGAGAGAGAATATCCCTGGGGAAATGAAAAACCTGATTTTATTCGGGCTAACTATGGAGATAAAGTTGGCAACACAACCCCGGTCGGGAGTTATCCGTTTGGAGCAACACATGATGGATTAATGGACATGGCTGGTAATGTTTGGGAGTTAACCGATCCAATTTCTGCGGAGAATAAACAATCTGTTGTACTTCGCGGTGGTTCATACAACGATCAAGCTAATAATATGGCTTGTTCTGCTCGGCTAAATGTTCTGCGGAGCAGTTTTTGGATGGATCACGGTTTCCGAGTGGCGTGCTCCGCACAATACAATTATTTAGCGCATGGGATTCAATAACTTACCCGTTTAGTTTTATATTTTGTTACAAACCAATATTTTAGAGGTTCAAAATTTTTAAATTAATTTATCCCACCACTTGAATTTGGCTCTTTGGAAATTATGAAAGAATTTGTAGGGCAAGATGGCATCTTGCCCTACAAATTCAATGTTATGTTTTACTCTCTACCAATCCCATTTTCCAGTTTAGACGCCACCTTCACCCTTAAGGTATTTATCCAAAAAATCCAAAATAGCCTGGTAACCTTTAACCTGGTTTACTTTATTGATAAAACCGTGTCCCTCATCATCAAAAAGCAGGTATTCCACCGGAACATTATTTTTCTTCACAGCTTCTACAATTTCATCAGATTCAACTTTAAGTACCCTGGGATCGTTGGCGCCTTGCAGCACTATCAAAGGTTTTGTGATTTTATCTGCATGAAATAGCGGTGATATGCTGCGCAAGTATTCTTTGTCGGTTGTGGGATCGCCTAATTCTTCATAAAGCGCTTGCTTAAAAGCATCCCACCACGGCGGAATGCTTTCCAAAGTGCGCACCCAATTGGAGATTCCAAATAGGTCAATACCCACGGTAAATTCTTCGGGCCTGAAAGCCAAAGCAGCCAACACCATATAACCGCCGTAACTGCCGCCAATAATACCGATTTTATTTTCATCAACATAACCGGTGGCGACAAGAATTTTTTTTGCTTCAACGCAGTCATCAAGATCATCTGATCCGTGCTTCCTGTCATCCATTTTAAAAAATGTTTTTCCGTAACCGGAGCTGCCGCGGTTATTAACATCTATCACAACGTAGCCATGATTCACCCAGTACTGTATAGTTGAATTGTAACCGATCCGAGCCTGTCCTCCGGGCCCGCCATGCACCTTAACTAATGCCGGCGCTTTTTCCCCGGATTTTAGATGTTTTGGTTTGTAGTAAATTGCCGGAATCTCAACACCGTCAAACGATTTATAACGGACAACTTTTGCTTCGACCAAATCCAGTGGATTAATTTCCAGGTTCATTGTATCGGTGAGTTTGGTATATTTTTTTGTCTCAAAATTATAAAGGTACAAATTATTTGGAGCAGTTGATCCATTAAAATAGAAAGCCATCAATTTTTCACTTTTTGAGATATTTACAGAACTTATATTTCCGCCGGGCAATTTTGGAATTTCAACTAACTTATCCGTTTCATTTTCATAAACCTTTATGACTGTTCTGCCATCTTCGTTAATACCTGTAACCCGGTATTTACCGTTATAAGAGAAATATGAATACCATATATCCCAGTTTGTTTGTTCAACAGTTTCTGATTCGCCGGTTTCAATATTATATCGTTTTAAAAAGTTGAACTCGTTGCCTTCATTAGTTAGAAAATACAAAAATTTTGATGAGGGGCAAAATGATTGCGGTGAGTAATTGATATCGCCTTCATGTAGAGACAGATGTTTCAATTTTTTAGTCTCCCTGTCATAAAGATACATCTCTGAATTATGGTCGGTGATGAGTTTTAAAAAGGCAAGGTAGCGCTTATCCCTGGAAATTGAACCTAAATAGTACCCCTTATCATTTTTGTAAACCAATTTTGGAGTGAATGTTTCAATATCCATTTCATAATAATCAATATTACGGGGATCACGTTTTGTGCAGCCAAAGAAAAAACTTTTGCGATCAAAACTCCAGCCGGAAAATGTAGCCCTGGCTTTTTCATCGGGCGTTAAATCTTGTACTGTCCCATCTTCATTCAATAGATAAATATGTGATATTTCGTTTCCGGCTTTATCACTGCGGTAAAGAATCCGGTTGTCATTGGGAAGGTATGAAATTGCAAAAATCGCATTGTCTTTTGATGTTGTAATTTGTGTGGGCTCGTCTCCGGCAACAGGTATGGTAAAAGCATTATAAATACCTGATTTATTGCTGGAAAAGAGAATTGAACTTTCGTCAGCCGAAAAAGAACTACCGCGAATGGAAACGGTGTTCATGAATTGTTCAATGGTATATTGTTTTACCTCTCGGTAATCGCTTTTCTGACAGGCAAATACAAACAAAATAAGTATTAACAGGTGTAATTTTGATGATTTGAACATGGTAAATCCTCCTGATATTTTTATGTTGTTTTGGGCTATTAATTTTCTATGATTTTGTCAAGACAAAGGAGTAATGGAGCGTTGGAGCTTTCATTGCTCCATCACACCAATAATTATTTTGACTTGATATCTTTTTATCATTCTGCTATAAATCATTCTGTCATATAATTTTTTTATCAAATGTTTACAAAAATTTTTGGATTATTTTAACCTAAAGTCTCTTATTTTTCTTTACCTTTACCTTTGCCTCTGCCTTATTCTTCACATACTTCTCCAACCACTGATTCTGTTCCCACAAAACATGCATCACCGATTCCCGCGCCCGGTAGCTGTGGCTTTCATGGGGCAGGAAAACCAACCGCACAGTTGCGCCAAGACCTTTCAGCGCGTGATAATAGCGGCGGCTTTGCAGGGGAAAAGTTCCCGAGTTGTTGTCAGCTTCGCCGTGAATTAACAGGATTGGTTCGTTGACTTTTGGCGCGTGCATGAAAGGGGACATGTTGTAATAAATTTCCGGCGCCTGCCAGTAGGTTCTTTCTTCAGCCTGAAAACCAAATGGCGTTAAAGTTCTGTTGTATGCGCCGCTGCGTGCAATACCTGCGGCAAACAAGTCCGAGTGCGCCAACAGGTTTGCTGTCATAAATGCGCCGTAGGAATGCCCGCCAATAGCCACCCGGTTGGAATCCCCAACACCACGCCGGGCAAGTTCATCGATGGCAGCTTTGGCGCTGGCGACCAATTGTTTCACGTAAGTGTCATTGGGCTGCGAATCACCTTCACCGATGATAGGCATGGTGGGACCGTCTAAAATAGCATAGCCCTGCGTCAACCACAATGTTGGCGAACTCCAGCGGACGCGAATGAACTGGTACGGGGAACCGCGCATTTGTCCGGCTGCTTTGGCGCTTTTGAATTCCCGGGGATAAGCCCACATCAGCACTGGCAAGGGACCATCTCCTTTGGAATAATCTTCGGGCAGGTAAAGTGTTCCGGTTAATTGAACACCATCATCACGTTCGTAACGAATAATTTCTTTCTGTACATTTTTTAACTGCGGCGTTGGATGCGGGAAAGAAGTTAATTGTTTTAATTCATCCTGTTTCCAGTTGCGCAGGAAATAGTTGGGCGGTTCGGTTTTGGATTCCCGGCGGGTGATGAATTGATACCCTTTTTTATCGATTGGTGTTACCGGGCGCTCGTAATAAGGAGCAGCAGAGCGCCAGAGTCTTTTCGTCTTCAAATTCTTTAAATTCAATTTATCAACAAAAGGGCGGTCGCCTTCGGGGGAAGCGCCTGTGCCGATCAAGAAAAGCGATTTGCCTTTATCATGACTGAATAAAACAGAGAAACCTTCAGCGTTTGGTTTGGTGACTGGTCTGCCAGGATCTGAGTAACGATCTTCGTAAGACCTATCAAATAAAATCCTTGGTTTTGATTTGCGGGAATCCGGTTGGACTATCCAGGTTTTTACATTTCGCGTTCTCCACCAGTATTCGTAAACGAGCGCTAATTTACCGGCGCTCCAGTTTATGCCATTGAAACGCAATGATAGTGAAATGAGCGGTTCCGGCTCAACTGTAAAAGGTGCAGCCAACATAAAAATTTTGTCCCTGATTTCAGCTTCTTTATTAGGATCACCTTTATCCTGTGCTTCTGCCCAATAAAGTGTTGCCGGCGCATCTGCCCGCCAGTAAACCGAACGACGTCCTTTTCTCACTGCATTAAATCCTACCGGAATTTCTTCGGCAAGCGGCAAGTCAGCTACCTGGTAAATTAAATTTCCTTTCAAATCCCAAACCCCTATTTTTAACGGGAAACGGTAAACCGGCAAAATATAAGAGTAAGGTCGATGAATCGTTTCAACGAGCAAGTATTTTCCATCAGGGGAAGGATAAAAGCCATCGTAAATTGCCGGTTTATTTATCGGGCTGGTTTCACCGTCAAGAGTGATTTGTTTTAGTTGTGAAGTCAAATAATAGTCGAATAAAGATTCATCATGCGGATTTTTTAACAGATCCTGATAGGTTCTGGCGGGCGCTATTTTTCCCAGATTTTGCTGGATCACAGGTCCTGAAGGAGTTAATAGTTGCTGCGGGGCTTTTTCGCGGTTTTCAGGAACTGTCGCGCAGATTAATGTTTTATTATCCGAAAGCCATACGAATGGCGTGGCGCGGGTTTCATTAATTTTTGCGTTGGTGAGTTTTCTTGCCGCAGCTGAATTAATTTCAACAGTCCATAATTCAATTTTATCCTGTTTGGTGAGTGTGAATGCGATCCATTTTCCATTGGGAGACCATTCGAGATTGCTGATCCTGGCGTCATCCGGCAGTTCAACAGTTTTTTCTTCTGCACTGAAAATATTTTTAATTTTGATACCGGTGTAAAACCATTGCCGGCTGGGCCCGTTTGTTTTCGGATTAATACGGATTCCGGCTATCCTTAATTTTGGCTGAGAAACCTCTTCAATAGATGGCAAATTCGGTCTGCTTAGTATTAGCATCCATTTGCTTTTGGGACCAATATTGACCGAGGGTGTGGCAGGCGCATCAACAATATCTGCCATAATTTTGGGCGGTAGCTGGTAGGTCAAATTTTTGGAAGGATTATTTGAACCATAAAGCAAAGCGATGAATGAAAATAAAAACAGTGTACAAAAAACAATGGATTTGATTTTACTTCGTGATCGAATCATGGTTTTGCCTCCTGTTTGTTATCGCAGCATTTTGAGAATAATTATATTAAATGTAACGTATTAAATTGCTAATGTCAATCAAAAACTAATGTTTGTTTGATATGTTATTCTGGCATATATTTTGCAAATTTGGGTGCTTACGTTGTAATCGTTCACCTGCTGACAATGAATGGATGAAATCGCGCAGTTGAAAATAAAAAAATTTGCCCAACGGATGAGCAGCCAACGGATTTTGGCAAGCGGTTGATGTAGATTTTTATAAGGATGTCTCCCAATATATAGTGATTGAACGAAAACACTATCTAACACAAAAAAAAATCTTTTATGCTTATCAAAAACTCTAATTCGTGTCCGTCCGAAAAAGCAGTCATTCAGGTCGAAGCGAAGCGTAGTACCGGAATCTCTTACTTATACAAAGGAGATTCCGGCACAAAAAATCACCGGAATGACAAAACAGACATTTTTCAGACAAACACTAATTCGTATCCGTTGGTTGCTCATCCGTTGGAATTTTTCTGTCTTATCTTCACTGATATACAAAATAATAATTAAATTTGTTTCCATAACATAACTAAAGAGGAGTAAGAAATGTTTTTAGCTATACTTTTAGGTATTATTTTTATGATTGTCCTGTGGCTAATTACTATTTATAACAAGTTAGTACGCAACAGAAATTTAGTTGAGGAAGCCTGGAGCGGAATCGACGTACAACTAAAGAGACGCTCAAATCTAATCCCCAATCTCATTGAAACTGTAAAAGGATATTTGAAACACGAAAAAACGTTATTGTCCGAGGTAACGGAGCTGAGAGCCAAAAGTATGGGGATGAATGAAGTTGGCGAACGCGGTAAAATAGAAAGCGCTTTAGGGCGATCACTGGCGAATTTGTTTGCCGTGGCAGAAGCTTATCCCGATCTTAAAGCCAACCAAAATTTTATTGACCTTCAAAACCAGCTTTCACAGGTTGAAGACCAGGTTCAAATGGCGCGGCGCTACTACAACGGATCAGTACGAAATCTGAATATTCTAATTGAATCTTTCCCAAGTAACCAGGTGGCAAATATGTTTAATTTCACAAAGAGCGAATATTTTGAGATTGAAGATGAAAGAGACCGGGCTGTTCCTAAAGTCAAGTTTTAAATTAGTCATTTGTCATTGATTATTGGTTATTAATGTCTTGTTGTCTTATCAATGACATGACTATTCACCAACTAATGACTAATAACCAATGACAGATGACCAATGTATTGGCTAACGCAAAAGAATCACCTCGTTTACAAAACAGATATTTTCTTTCACGAATAACACTCCCGGAGGAATTATGCGAATAAAATTATTCTTTCCAAGCGCTTTAATTATCTTGCTGTTTCTGT
Organism: Candidatus Zhuqueibacterota bacterium; assembly: GCA_016783825.1. Lineage (GTDB taxonomy): Bacteria > Zhuqueibacterota > Zhuqueibacteria > Thermofontimicrobiales > Thermofontimicrobiaceae > Nigeripontimicrobium. Next base: position 18,669 of record JADHVV010000090.1, read on the forward strand.
TAAATAATAATCTTCCCGCTGCCAACCAAACCGAAAGAATTTTAGATTATAAAAGCGATATCACTGTTTATAGAGATGGCAGCATGACTGTTACTGAGACCATCAAAGTTATTTCTAAAGGAGACCAGATCAAAAGAGGGATTTATCGCACCTTTCCTACCAAATATAAAGACCGCTACG
>JADHVV010000091.1 GCA_016783825.1 Candidatus Zhuqueibacterota bacterium
TTGTTGAAATCCTTCAAAGTAAATCGCTACGCCTGTCTTTTTGCGGCGATTGCAGTTTTATTTGTGCCGCAATATGTCGCGTTCACGTCTTATGGGCATAATACTAAATTTTTAACCCTGGCATTAATTCCGCTTATATTCTGGGCGGTGCACAATCTTCTAAGCAAACGGAACCTTTTGTTTTTTGTTCTCACTGCGCTGGTATTGGGATTTCAATTACTCCGCGCTCATGTGCAGGTTTGTTATTATACTTATATTTTAATTGGATTATATTTTGTCTATTTTATAATAACAGAATATTTAAACACCAGGAATTTTAAACACCTGCTCCCCGGATTCGGTTTATTGGCAGGCGCCGGAATTGTTGCCCTGCTGCTTTCTTCAGTGATGTATATTTCAATTTATGAGTATTCTTTTTATTCCATCAGGGGCGGTGGCGCTACCGGGGGATTAGACTATAATTATGCATCGAGTTGGTCGTTTTCGCCTGCGGAAATGATCACATTTTTAATCCCTTCCTTTTATGGTTTTGGCGGCGGAACCTATTGGGGGAAAATGCCTTTTACAGACTATCCGCTGTACATGGGAATTGTAACACTTTTTCTTGCCGGGTTAGCTTTTGTGATCAAACGAGATCGATATGTTATCTTTTTCGGCATCGTTGCTATTTTTGCTTTGATCGTCTCATTCGGAAAACACTTTCCGATTTTTTACGATCCCATGTTTAAATTGCTGCCGTTTTTTAATAAATTTCGCATTCCAAGCATGATCCATATTTTGCTTAACCTGGCGGTTATTATAATTGCTGGTTTTGGATTGAACCATCTCATTAATTTGAAGGAATCGGAAGACAAAAAAATTTTAGAAACTAAATCCAAAAATGTAAAATTATATGTTTATGGTTTCGGATCAATTGGTATTTTGCTAATGTTGATTGTTGGTTTGGGAAAGAGTATGATTTTAGGATGGATACAGAATTCAGGCAGAAACATCCATCCGACTAACCTGCAGTTAGCTTACGAAATGGCTTTGAAAGACACGGTTGTCATGTTGATCCTGTTGGGTGTCGCTGGATTTCTGGTAATGTATTATTTGAACAGCAAAATGAAAGCAAACATGTTAGGCATTGGTTTGATTTTACTGTTAATAATTGATTTGTGGATCGTTGACTTTAAAATAGTTAAGCCGCAGCCATCTGTTGATGAAAAAGTGTTTTTTCAAAAAACAAATACGGTAGAATTTTTAGAAAAACAGGGCGGACAATTCAGGATATTTCCCGTAAATATTGGGCAGCCCGGGGAAAAACCGGACAACTGGTGGATGTATTTTAAATTACAAAACATTTACGGCTATCACGCCGCAAAGATAAAAAGGTACCAGGAGACAATGACGGCACTAAATTTTCCACAGAACTACTTAATGAAATTTTTAGCTCAAGGAGTAGATGAAAAAGGACAAAGAACCATCCAAATTAAAAAACAGGAACAAATCCCACCGGATCAATTGTTCGGTCACCAAAATTTTCTCAATATGCTGAATACGAAATATTTGATTTCTTTATATCCCATTCCTGATACTTCGTGTCAACTAATCCATCGGGGAGATAATTTGATTTATGAAAACAGAAATGCACTTCCCCGGGCTTTCTTTGTAAACGATGTAAAAGTTTTAAATTCCAAAGAAGAAATATTTCGCTATTTCAAATCACCCAATTTTAATGCGGCAAAAACAGCCATACTTGAAGAAGAACCTGAATTTGCTATCGAGGCATCACCAGGGAACAAAGTTACTGTTGTCTCTTCGGATATACACAATATTAGGCTTAAAGCTTCTGCTGCGTCTCCAACATTAATGGTTCTCTCTGAAATTTATTACCCGGCTGGCTGGAACGCTTATGTCGATGGCATAAAAACCAAAATTTACCAAACAAATTATATCTTAAGATCTATTTTTCTGCAGCCGGGTGAACATGAGATTGAATTTAAGTTTGAACCAAAGTCTTTTAAAATAGGTTTGATAATTAGTTTGGTAACGCTTATCTTATTGATAGCTACCTTAATCTTTGTAATAAAAAAACAGAAAGTGGTTTAAAATAAATAACATTCCAATAAGATTTTGATAATAACAAACACAATCTTGCTTTAATAAATCGATCTGTTCATATATTATTAAAACAAGGAGCGGCATTATGAGAAATAAAATATTTTCTTATTCCATTATGAGTGTTTTGTTTTTTATTCTGATTTTTTGTAATTGTGAAAAATATAGTCCAGTATCTTCCGATTCAAAAAATCAAAACACACCTGTTCTTAAGTTGAATTTTACAGAAATACCAAAACAAGTAAAAACGATTATCGTTTTTTTGTCAAATTCAGAATTGGATACTTTGATAAAAGAAATTACCGTAACAGAGCAGCAAGCCTTTTGTAGTTTTGAAAATGTTGCTGCGGGCAATTGGAAAATACGAGTCAATGCAATAAATGGATCAGGTACAATAATATATACAGGTGAGGCTGATATTACAGTTATCGCTGGTCAAACAACAAACGTAAATCTTCAATTGTTTTCTGTTTCAGAAACCGGAAACATTAATGTGTATATTACATGGGGAGAACCGGATACATATACTTATATTTATGATTTTTACCAGGATGATTTATCAGGATGGAATGGCCCGGCAAATGCGGAAATTTACGAAGATATGTTACATTTGTGGAGTGTAATTGGATGGAGGTGGCATACAATTTCAGGTCCCAGTAATTTATTTTTCCATAGAGGGATGATTGAGTTCGATATTTATCCATTTGATGGCGGATATGTATTTGAAACAAAAGGTCCAAGTGTTTCCAACTATCAACAAAATTGGGGTGTTTGGTTGCGTTGGCAATCCGATTCAATTTACGTTAATTCTTCAAAAGATGGAATTCCACAACTAATAAATACACAAGTTTGTTATCTACCCAACAATTGGTATCATGTAAAAATTGTCTTCGATGGAAGACAAGGATCTAAAGGAAAGTTTTCTTTTTGGATAAAAGATAAAACCGCGCAAGTGGAAGTATTCGGCGGTGTATATGATTATTATGCTGAGTATGGTCGATTGGATGGGGTTAACCTTATCAGTCTTGGCGTTTATGATTCAAACTTACCAAGGCAAGAAGAACAGCATGTTTATTTTGATAATTTCTATTTTCATGTCTCACAGTGATTTTAACACTAATTTGAGGTAACAAAATGTCTAACAAGATAATAAATACAGAAGAAGTTTTTGAAAACATAAAGTGTATTGTCTGCAATAATAAGGATGTTGATAAATTCTCAATTAAGTATGAAAAAGATGACTGCTCTGTGGTTGTATGCCATGTTTGTAATTTTTTTTTTATTCCTCCCTTTTATAGAAAAAAAATTGATTATACAAATTACAAATCTAAAGAGGTTGCACAAGCAGTAAAAGAGGCAGATGTGTGGGTCAAAATTCAACGAAACAAACTGCGTTATCAACTTATACATCGATATAAAAAGGGAGGATCGGTGTATGATGTCGGCGTTGGATTTGGTCATTTTATACTTACCGGAAAACAATTAGGTCATGAAGTTTATGGGGTAGAATTATCCAAAGCAAATGTGGATTTTGTCAGGAATGATTTGAATTTGGATGTTGAATATAAAAATTTTCTTGACGTTTCAGAAGATAAAAAATATGATATTGTAACACTGTGGGATGTACTGGAGCATATTGATGCCGGGGATAAAATAATTGAAAAAGCCTCCCGAATTATAAAAGATGGTGGATTCCTTTTTCTTCAGATTCCCCAAATTGATAGTTTTTTTGCTAAATTGTTCAATGGAACCTGGTGGGCAATGGGTTTGGATCATGTGAATTATTTTTCAAAAAAAACAATAAAGCAACTATTGTCAAAATATGGCTTTAGAACAAGAAAAATTAAATCTTCTATTGAATTAAAAAATATATACAATTATGTTATTATGCCCAAATTGAAAAGAAGAAAAAAGAAAGCAGTTCCGATTAATGCTGCTGAGAGGCAGAAAGCGTTTAATAAATTGACAAAAAAACCAAGAGTTCTCTTGTGGCTATTGGTTAAACTTCATAATATCATCTACAAGACAGCGTCATTTTTACGTATCGGTGATGAAATGATCGTTGTCGCGGAAAAACATACTCGTTAAGGTTTATATTGTAATATATAAAATATTTATGTATAGATGCCTGTCAGCTAAAGCAAGGCGCACTAAAGTACCGGTTTTAATACTTTAGTTGAATGTTACATTTTAACCCTTAACGAGTATAGCTTGTTCAAACATTTAACATTAATGAAGGATGGCATGCGAAAAATACTTGATCGACTTTCAGATCACTTTAATTTGATTTTGTTCACATTAGCCATGGTAATAATTTTTGGTCTTCTCTTATATTCACAATCAATCGTGCATGATTTGAGAGTTCAATCAAGAGGCATAGTTGAGTTTTATGCTAACATTCACTCGCGCTCCGCAACAGAAGGTGATACGACTTTAACGGGTTTTTTATTTGACCAAATTATCAAAGAAATAAATTTCCCAATTATTTACACGGATGCAAATAAAAATCCGAGCTATTGGAGAAATATTCCGGTTGCAACCGATGATAATTCACCAAAAATAATAGCAAAAGTCAAGCAAATGACAAAAAAAATGGAAAAAGAGACGGCCCCGGTTCCATTGACCTATCAGTATGCTGACGGCAGAGAAACCATTCTGGGTTATTTATTCTATGGTGATTCAAACCTGATTACCCGGTTAATCTGGTTGCCTTATGTGGAGATCGGCGTAATCAGTCTTTTTATACTGGTGGCGCTATTCGGATTCATGAACATTAAAAAAAGTGAAGAACAGTTTATCTGGATTGGATTGACAAAAGAAACTGCTCACCAATTAGGCACACCATTATCTTCTTTAATGGGTTGGCTTGAGCTTTTGCAAAATGGGAAACACGGTGAGGAGATGGAAAAGGTTTTGCCTGAGATGGGCAATGATTTGACTCGTCTTTCAAAGGTAGCTGCCAGGTTTTCTCAAATTGGCTCTCGTTCCGGTTTTAAAAAACATGATGTGATCCCAATACTCAAAGATGCTGTGAAATATTTTCAGCGCCGGCTGCCGCAAATGGGAAAGGAAGTAAAAATTGTTGAACATTATGACAGAACACCCCAGTTGAATATTAACAGGGATTTGTTCGAATGGGTAATAGAAAATTTAATTAAAAATTCACTCGATGCATTGAAAAAGCAAAAAGGTGTCATTAAAATTTCCGCCGGTTTCGTCGAAGGGAAAGCTTCACAGGTTTACATCGATATAAAAGACAACGGAAAAGGAATCGGTGCTCAAAACCGCAGGCGAGTATTTAAGCCCGGTTACAGTACAAAAAAACGAGGCTGGGGCCTGGGATTGAACCTGGCAAAAAGAATTGTAGAAGAATTTCATCATGGCAAATTATATATAAAAGATACAAAGGCGAATGAAGGAACAACGATGAGGATTGTTTTGAAGGTGTAGAAATTTACAAAAATCTTGTAATTATTCAACGCTATAAAAATTTTTTGTAATAGTTCAGCACCCTGAACCATTGCTGTCATTCCGGCATGTTTTTAGCCGGAATCTCCTGAAAATTTGCTCTTACTCTACTATTTGTACAAAATAAACATCCGAAGGTCGTAATATTGAGATTCCGGCATTCCACTTCGCTCCAGCCGGAATGACAGGTGAACTATTACAATTTTTTCTATATTTTTTAATATGGTAATCCGATTAGTGAATTTTACATTTTGTAGATGATAAAACAATTATTTTAACATTAATTATTTTGTCATTTGATTATTTGGATAATTTTTTAATTTTCTTGAAAGCTGCAAAATATTTTTATCCAGGAATTCAAAAAAATGGCGCATACTTTAGAAGTTTATTTAGCAAAAAACTTAATATTTCACAGCGATGGAAAATGGCTGCACCCGCTTTTGGAATTGGATAAGTTCCTTTCAAATAAAGAGTATGACCAATCTAAATTATTGGTCAAAGATAAAATTGTTGGACGAGCGGCTGCATTGATTTTGGTCTGTTTGGGAATACAAAATGTGAAAGCCGGTATTTTGAGCAAACCCGGCATGGATGTTTTAAAAAAGTATCGTGTTAACTATAAATATAAAGAAATAGTTGATCGCATTCAATGTCGAACAGAAGAGATGCTTAAAAATGAATTCGATCCCAATACTGCTTATAAATTAATCAACAAATTAGCATCATCTGCCAATAAAGGTTAAACATAAAGGAAAATTATGAATACAAAAAAACTGTTACTTTTAATATTAATTGTTGTTTTAATGTGTACCGTTCTTTACTATTTTTATAATAAAAAAATTGTGACAGAATCTCAAATCCTTCCGCAACACCCAGGATTTCCAATTCAATTAGCCGGTCATGAACAAATTGAACACACTCACTATACTTTAAGTTACAATGAAGAATATGAACAAGCAGATTGGGTAATGTATAGACTGCCGGCATCATTTTTGACTCAGAACAAATTTAAAAGAAAAGATGACTTCCGGGTTGATTCATTAGTCACTACCGGTTCGGCATCCCTCAAAGATTACAAAAAATCCGGTTATGATCGCGGACATCTCTGCCCCGCAGCAGATATGACCTGGTCTGTTGGCGCGCTTTCAGAAACATTTTTTTTGAGCAACATGAGCCCTCAAAAACCACGTTTTAACAGGGGAATGTGGAAAAAGTTAGAGATGCAAATAAGAAAATGGGCGCTTGAAAATGAAGAACTTTACGTAGTAACCGGCCCGGTATTTAATGAAATATTGGATACCATCGGAGAAAATGAAGTTGCTGTACCACGATATTATTATAAAATTGTCCTGGATTATTTGAAGCCGGAATTTAAAACAATTGGTTTTGTAATGGAAAATAAAAAATTATCCGGTGCGGTATTTGATTATGCCGTAACTGTTGATTCGTTAGAAAAATTAACCAATATCGATTTTTTCTCTCAAATCCCAGGTAACATGGAAGATCTTATTGAATCGTCTTTTAACGTTGATTTGTGGAATAATTACAGCAAAGCTTCAAACAAAGAAACCAATAAAAAATAATTCCGTAGATAAATATTATAATTAATACTACTTACTCTTATTGGTTATTCACTACCGGACACTTTTTCAATTGAACCCTTTTGCATGTCATTCCCGCATGTTTTTAGCGGGAATCTATGATATTTTAACAACATGGATGCCCGATAAAAGCATTCGGGCATGACAAATTAATGAAAAGTGTCATTTTTTTAAAAAGTGTCCGAAGGAAATGCCTGTGGTACGGGAATGACAGTCGAATCGAATCTGATTAAGTAAGATTAGTTAATCACATCATTTTGGATTAATAGCGATTAAATTTTGAGCGGAAAAAATGAATAAAAGTAAAATTATAGTAACTGACAAACTCTGTAATTTTTTAAAACGTCATAAAGCAGTTGTAATCTGGGTTTGTTTAATTTTACTATTCAGTCACGTTCGATTCTCACCAGCTCAACAACAACGCTTCCGATTTGATCGCATCTCTCTAAATGAAGGTCTTTCACAAAGTATTGTCAATACAATTTTGAAGAGCAAAGACGGTTTTTTATGGGTTGGAACTGAATCCGGATTGAATAAATATGATGGTTATGAATTTACAATTTATAAACAAAATCCTTTTGATCGTAATTCAATTTCTAACAATCAAATTCTTTCCTTGTATGAAGACAGAAGCGGCGCTCTTTGGATTGGGACAGCCTCTGGTGGTTTGAACAGGCTTGATCGGGAGACAGAAACCTTTACCCATATCCGACATATCCCGGAAGATTCAACAAGTTTGGGAAATGATTTTGTCGGATTCATATCAGGTGATAATGAAGGAAATCTTTGGGTGATCACGACAGCCGGCGGGATTGACAGGCTTATTACAGAAACCGGTCGGTTCAGGCGCTATCGATATGATCCTCATAATCCGAACTCATTGTGCCATAATGGAATAAGAGCGTTTTTCGAAGATAACAACGGTACTATCTGGATAGGAACATTGTCCGGCTTAAATAGATATGACAGGGAGGGCGATCAATTCATCCGCTATAAACCTCGCAAAAACAATCCCAACAGTTTGAGCTATGATGAAGTAACTTACATTTATGAATCTCCAAACGAGCCGGGAATACTCTGGATTTGTACTGGTGAGTTGGGTCGATTGTCCGAAGGTGGCGGTCTGAATAGGTTTGATACCAAAAAGGAGAAGTTTACCCACTTTAATCTTAAATCAAACATGGCTCTTTCCAGGAGTGGTAATATTGTCGGGCAAATTTTGGAAGGCAGGGACGGTCTATTTTGGATTTGCACGACACAAGGATTAGTCAGCTTTAACCGAAAAACAGAAAAATTCATTTATTATTTGCCGTATCCAAGTAATCCGAACAGTCGTCGAAATATAATTATGTCAATAACAGAAGATGTTAAAGGAAATTTTTGGATTACAACATTAGCGAGAAACGGCATTTATTATTTTGATCGCGAACTTCATGTTTTCGCTTTAATCGAAAATATCCCTAATGATCCCACAAGTATAAGCCATAATTTTGTGCAGAGAATCTATCAAGATCCCACAGGTGTATTATGGATCGGAACAAATACCGGGGGATTAAACAAGCTTGATCAATATGCAAAAAAATTCCAGACCTTTACCCACGATCCAAATAATCCAAATAGTTTAAGTTCAAGTTTAGTGCGTTCAATTTGTGAAGATCATCTTGGACAACTTTGGGTGGGATTCGGCGGAGGTGGTTTGAATAAATTAGATCCGGAACGTAATTCAATTACTCACTACAGTGCAAATCATCGACATCCCAGGAGCCTGAGCAATAACGGTGTCTTTGCACTTTGCGAAGACCACTATAGTGCTCTTTGGATCGGCACTTTTGGCGGAGGATTGAATAGGTTTTACAAAGACAGGAAAAAAATAAAAAACTATCACAACATTCCCAATGATCCCACCAGTTTGAGTGATAATCGGATACGAGCCATTTTTGAAGATAAACCAGGTACGTTATGGATTGGAACCGATGAAGGAGGTTTAAACAGGTATAATCGGGAAAGCGATAACTTTACACGTTTTACATTTAATGTCGAAAATCCAAATAGTTTAAGCCATAATTCAGTCCGCGCAATTGTACAGGACCAAACAGGAGTGCTCTGGTTAGGGACCTTTGGGGGAGGATTAAATAAACTCATTTCAAAATCCAAAACTGAAAAAGACAAAGATAAAACAGAAGTTTTTAAAGCTGAAGACCTGTTTTTTACTCATTATGAACATAATCCGGAAGATCCCTCAAGCTTAAGCCACAATTCTATCCAATCAATTTATGTTGACGAACAGGGAATTTTGTGGATCGGTACTTTTGGCGGTGGACTTAATCGGTTTGATCCAGAGACAGAAAAATTCGAACATTTCACAGAACAGAATAGTGATCTGCCAAATAATGTGATTTATGGGGTACTGGGGGATGATTTAGGAAATATCTGGACGAGTAGCAATAAGGGGATATCCAGGTTTGATCCGTTAACCAGGACTTTTTCAAATTACGATGTGGATGACGGTTTGCAAAGCAAAGAATTCAATGGTCAGGCATGTTTTAAAAATTCAGGTGGCGAAATGTTTTTTGGGGGCATTAACGGTTTTAATGCATTTTACCCCGACAGTATAAAAGATAATCCTTTTGTGCCGGATATTGCCATCACAGATTTTAAACTTTTTGGAGAGTCCGTACCTATTGCCAACTATTCGCCTTTAAAGAAACACATTTCAGAGACTGAAACCATACAATTAGCTTACTGGCAAAATGACATTTCCTTTGATTATGTCGCGCTCCACTATAACCGTCCCAGTGAAAATAAATACTCGTATATTTTGGTGAATTACGATGAAGGCTGGAGAGATGTTGGGAATAAAAGAACAGCAACCTATACCAGTCTGGAACCAGGTGAGTATTATTTCCGAGTGAGAGGCTGTAACAATGATGGCGTTTGGAATAAAAAAGGAGCCACTGTTCGAATAATTATTACGCCTCCCTGGTGGGAAACGAAATGGGCTTATTTCGGTTATGTTATCGGCGGATTAATTTTAATATTAATTGTCTATTGGTTGATGCAAAATTATTTGGTAAATAGAGAACGAGAAAGAGCCCGCATTCGCGAGGCTGAATTGAGAGTTCAAACAGCAGAAGCACGCGCCAGGGCGGTTCAGGCGGAAAATGAACGTAAAACACTCGAGTTAGAAGAAGCCAGAAAATTACAACTTTCAATGCTTCCCAAAAATCTTCCGCAAGTACCAAACCTGGAAATTGCCGTTCACATGCAAACTGCCGCTGAAGTTGGTGGTGATTATTATGATTTTTATGTTGATGAAAAAGACAGGCTTACCGTTGTGATTGGTGACGCTACCGGGCACGGTCTCAAAGCTGGTACTATGGTCTCTGTTATAAAAAGTTTGTTTGTGGCAAATGTTTCTCGTTCAAACATACAATCTTTCTTTGCCGACTGTACCAAAACAATTAAAAAGCTGCAGTTAGGAAATTTATACATGGCGCTAACCCTATTGAAATTTGAGAATAGCGAATTCGTAGCATCTGCTGCAGGAATGCCGCCAATTTATATTTTTCGAGCAAAAACTAAACAGGTTGAAGAGTTAACAATAAAAGGAATGCCTCTGGGCGCATTTGATAATTTTAATTATTATGATGAACGAGTAAAGCTTCATCAGGGCGACACGGTCCTTCTTTTGAGTGATGGCTTGCCAGAATTATTTAATGAAAAAAAAGAGATGTACGATTATCCCCGTATAAAAGAGACCTTTAAACAAGTCGGAGAAACAAGTCCACAAAATATAATTAACCATTTTGTGAAAACCGGTAATGACTGGTGTCAGGGCGGTTGTTTGAATGATGATATTACTTTTGTGGTTTTGAAGGTAAAGGGTAATTAATTTTTAGTTGACATTGTGATTAAAACTTTGTATAATGGTTTAATGCTATCATCAGATACAACTATAAAACTGTATAATTTTAAAATATGAAATTCACTGCCAAACAAAAAGAAAGATTGAAGCGGGAATTAATTTCTTGTCTTGTTTCAGAGAAGGAGATAAAAAAAATAATTGTCTTCGGTTCATTTTTGCATTCAAACAATCCGAATGATATTGATGTTGCAATATTTCAGGATAGCACATATTCAGCATTCCTAAAAAATGTCATTCTGAGGGAGCTTGCGACCGAAGAATCTCGGCTTTCTATACAATTTTCTGTAGTAATAAGAGATTCTTTTAACGAATAGCTGAACAGTTACAAATAATCTTCTTAAATAATACATAGAGTTATAGAATTTAAAAAGAAGCTAAATATGGGATTAGTATTTAGAACATATATTTGTGAAGACAACAAAATTAAAAGAATCCCGGCAGCGAAATTTCAACGTCTCTGGGATGGTGATGCGAATGAAAAAATTCCTGAATATGCAAACAGGCGTGTGAAAGTTGCCAGCCTTGTTGTTGAATTGGAAAATCGTAAACCTGTCAACGTTGCACATTCCGATTACATGGTTATAAAAATTGATAACCAGGGCAGGTTTGACCGAAAAGAAATGGAACAGATGCATACGGATGCGATGAAAAGCATAGATTTGCTTGGTGAAATTTATCCTGACGATAGTATGCCGGCAAATGTGATAAACAAAACCACTTATTTTAACCATAAAAAATTCAGGAATAAATATCACTGGGAACCAAATCCAAAAGAAATTGGTGATATTTACGACCTGGTATTTTTTGAACAGGAAAAACATGGATTTTTTTGAACTCATCAAAACACGCTACAGCGTACGCTCCTACAAAACTGATCCTGTTGAAAAAGAAAAACTGCAGCAGGTGCTTGATGCAGCCAATTTGGCGCCCACTGCAGCAAACAGGCAGCCATTTCAAATTATTGTAATAAAAACAAAGGGCAGGGAAGAAGAATTACAAAAAATCTATGGGCGGGATTGGTTCGTGCAGCCACCGATCGTTATCTGTGTTTGTGCGCTTCCGGATCAAGCCTGGACGCGACGGGACGGTAAAAATTATTGTGATGTTGACGCAACCATTGCTATGGATCACTTAATTCTTGCTGCTGCAAACCTGGGGCTGGGAACATGCTGGATCGCTGCTTTTGATCCTGAAAAAGCAAGAGAGATTTTGGGTTTGCCTGAAAATGTTGAACCGATTGCTTTCACCCCATTGGGATATCCTGCCAATGAAGCAAAGGCAAAGAAACGAAAAGAATTGTCCGAATTGGTTCGATATGAGAAATGGTAATTAATAGCGTAGCAAAAAAACAACAAATCAACAAAAATATGTTGCAATAATACAACATTTTTGTCATATTACACAAAACAAACAATTTTGATAATTCTCTATTAAAAAAACAGTTAACCACAGATCTATTTTCATGGCACTACTTTTGCAAATATAAATTTATCATTTTTTTTGGCATCATCAGGTTAAAGCCGGGGAGGAAAGAATGAAGGTCTTTTTAACTATTTTGGTCTGTTTGTGTGTTTTTTTATTATTTTCTTCTGTTTTAATTCAGACTAACCTTAAGTCAGAAAATTTAATTAACTACAATTTCTTTGCTGAGGCAAACGGAGGGGGAGATAATGGAGATCCATTACCTTTACCGCCCAATCCACCACCTCCGCCGCCACCAGGATTCGTTTGATAAAATATTTTCTAACTTTTCTGTTTTTAGCTTATTAACTTTTAAACCTATAAATATTTTGGTCTCGATTGCACCTCTCTTTACAAAACAGCACAAACACCCTCCGTTTGTGCTGTTTTGTTTTATTAGGAATATTTCCGCGCAGAGCAAACAAAAAAAAACATCAAATTGCATCTTGCAACAACCTTAAAGAAGCAGATTCTGCTCATGCTGTAAAAGCCATTTTTTACGCCACAGTCCCCCTCCGTAGCCAATTAACTTTCCGCTTGATCCGATTATCCGGTGACAAGGAATGATAATTGATATTGGATTTTTCCCGTTAGCGCCTCCAACGGCTCGCACTGCTTTTGGATTGTCCAGTTTTTTTGCAATATCAAAATAAGAAGCTGTCACTCCAAAAGGAACCTCAAGCAAAGCATGCCAAACAGCTTTTTGAAATATGGTGCCTTCCGGCGCTAATGGCAGGTCAAATTCCTTTCTTTCTTTATTGAAATATTCTCTTAACTGTTGTGTGCAGTTTTCCAGTAATTCCGATGATCTTTCTACATTGTGAATCTCAGATTCTCTGAAAAAAACACTTTTAATGTGCTTTTCAGTTCCACATATTTCCAATAAACCTATTGGCGAATCATAATAATAAAATTTTTCATTTGTTTCTTTTTGGATGATATTTTTATTCACTTTGATTACCATGAAATAATAAATTTATTTTTATCGATTTTCGTAATAGTTCACCACCTTTGCAGTTCCTTCTTTTGATCTCAGAACAAAGATTAACGATTTACGATTTTAGAAGTATTGTTGATTTAATGACTTCTGTTTTTTCATACCCCATTCCTTCATAAATCAAAAATCGTTAATCGTTATTCGTAAATCATTTTTTGCAAGCATAACAATAAAAAATAAAAAGTGATGTGAACTATTACCGATTTTCTAATTGGTTATTAAGTTTTTTCATCCTTTTCAAAACCAAATCAAAATCAAGCAGCGGACCTTCAATTTCTTTTTTCTTGTCCCAGCGTTTACTGAAATCAAATGCCAAATTCAGCTCTCTAACCGCTGTTTTGTATTCTCCCATTTCAAAGGCACATTTGGCAATTTCGTAATGACATTCGGCAAAAAAGCTGTTACTTTTATATGGTGATTCTTCCAATAATTGAAGTAAATAGGTAAAATATTTTTTTGATGGCTGCCATCGATGGAGTTTTTCCAGGGTTTTTGCAATTAGATAAACCCAGGTTGGATCAGAAGAAAATTTACTTTTTAAAAATTCACATTCCAGCAGCGCTTCTTCATACCGGTCTTCATAATAATAAATTTCAACAAGAGCAAATTTTGCCTCTTCGCTGGAGAACCTTCCTTTTTCAGTCACAATTTTCAAATATTCGATTCCCTTTTCTCGTTCATCTTTCATCATTCTGAGAAAAGTCAGAACTTTTGCTTTGGCGCTTTTCCAATAATAATAAAGTCCCAAAGCATAATAAGCATCATATAATTCCTTGTCAAGTTCATGAGCCTTTTTGATCTTTGAAATACCTCGAAGCCCATCGCGAAACGCACGAAACCACTTTCCCTGTCGGATACGGTTTAATCCGCGAAAGCCATAAGAAGCGCCTAACACAAAATAGCCATTCGCATCATTTTTATTTTGTTTAATCGCTTTCTCTCCTGTTTTTATGGCTAACGTGGTAACGCTGTCAAATTCATTTTCAAATAGTCTCACCCGATAGTTGAGCATTAATAGATGATAGATGCCCGCCTGTCCCAAATAACCTAATGGATTATCAGGATGCGCTTTTATGACATCTTCGCTGAGTTGCAGCGCTTCTTGATATTTTTTTTGGTAGAAGAGTACAGCGGCTTTATCAACCAGCGTATCAACACCGGAAAACATTACTGATTCTTGAGCCGTGGCAGGTAAAGAAGAGAGTAGAATGCTAAAAAATACAAACATGCACAATACTGGTGGGAATTGAAAAGTTGTTTTATTGATGGCATTGATTTTCATGTTAATATTTCCAGCACACTAAAGTGCAGGCTGAGGCAAAGGCGAAGGAAGAGGGAAAATCCTTAATCCCTGTGCCCGAAGGGTGCTTTAATCTTATATTTTGCTTCGCCTTTGCCTTTCAGTGAATTAAAAAAACAGGTGTAATAAAATAGTCGGTTTTAAACGCGCCAACTTATAATCCCCTGAAAAGGTAGTAATACAATTTTAAGGAAGATGGAATTGTAAGTAAAGAAAGTAGAAACGCTACAATACTCGCACCAATAGCAAGTGTTGCTAATTTTTTTTGACCGGTGGTTTCCGATCGTTTCTCCTGGTAGGAAAGAACGATCCCGGAAACATAGCCACCGATAAAACCACCGAGATGCGCCAGGTTATTAACAGCAGGCATGATAAATCCAAATAAAAACATAATGCCGGCCCACATGAGAAGTTGTGGATAAACCACCTGTCCAAAAACACCACCTCGATCCCGTCCATAATAAATTAACGCGCCCAGTAAACCAAAAACCGAACCTGATGCGCCAATCGTAATACTGCCTGAAAAAGCGTTTGAAAGCACAAAACCGAACACTCCTGAAATAGTGAAAATCAAAATCAATCTTGATGTACCATAAACGCCCTCAACGATTGGCCCCAATTGACGAATCCATAGCATATTAAAAAGGATGTGCAATAATCCACCATGCAGATAAATAGCTGTAATGAGTGTCCACCATTTGCCTACTATTATAAATGGCTTTCCGGTCATTCCCAGCATGAATAAACTTTTTGTACTTGGGGAAAACAAAGAAAATATACCGCCTTGCGTTTGAAAGAGCGCTTTGGGATCGATGAGCAGTCCAATGACATAAAGCGCGACACTGAAATAAATAACTCCTTGAATAAATCCAAAGTTACCACTGAAAATTTTCTGGATGAATGAATGAAGTCCCATTTTACCGGGATTTTTTAGACCGCAATTGTAACATTCTTCAACACTGGCGCTGATCAATTTTCCACAGTTGGGGCAAATAATTGCTTTCCTAATTTTATTTTCTAACATAAATATTGTCCATTTAGTTTTTATTCAATTCAGGTAGTTGATGTAACACAAACAAGTCTGATTCAAACTTATAATCTATAAAAGTAAATTTATTATTTTCAAATTTCCAAACACTCCTGGGAAGTGTTCGGTTTTTTTTAATTACAAATCGAACTTCCGCCTGTTTATTCGTTCTGAAAAAGGCAAGTCTCGAAATTTCAAAACTCCACTTCAGCTTTGTCACTAACCAGGAAGCGACCACAAATAACAAGTATTTATTTTTATTGAATTTTAATTTCATCAAATAAGTTACTCAATTGTCGTAGATTTGTTCCAGACAAATTAGTAAACATTTCGTAAAATGTCAATACTTTTTTGGTGATTGGTGAATCGTTGTTGGTGCTTTGTGACGGGTAATATGTAGTTGATTGACCTGTCTGGTTTCAGGCGAATAGCTTTTGTGCGGAACAATGGTGGTTCATCGGGAGACCTCTTGAACCTGGCACCAAAGCAATTCTTTAAAGCAAACAAAAAACACTTGAATTTGTGGATATTATTTTGTATTATTTTGCTATGATGACATATTTCGAAAAAGACGATATAATTCATTTAGTTAGGTGTATAATATCAGAATATAAAAAACTTATAATTTTATTATTTAATTTTATAAAAAATTTTTCTATATTACAAATGAAACGATAAAAATTATTATTTATGGTGTGTATTCTTATGAAATATCCAATTGAAGAAAAATTCTCATCAGATGAAGAATTACTAAGACTCATTAAAAAAGTCGAAAGGGAAAAAGCATATAATGATGTAAAAATCAATCTTGCTGAAGTGGAAAAATATTGCTTTAAAAAATATTGTATGAAAGAATATTTGAATACCTGTGAACCTGCATATTGTAGTTTTCAAATTACTAATAGCTGCGATTATATTAAGGTGATTCATTTTTTAGAAAAGAATTTTAAAATAGATATTGTGAAAGGAGATATTATTGTCGAATAAATTTATTGTTATTGAAGGACTTGATGGAGCAGGTAAATCAACACAAATTAAATTATTAAAAAAGTATTTCGTAAATAACAATATTGATTTTCAATATTTGCATTTTCCTCGCACAGACTCTCCAATTTATGGGGAGTTAATATCAAAATTTCTTCAAGGTGAATTTGGTTATACAAATGAAGTAAATCCATATTTAGTTGCTTTGTTGTACGCTGGTGATAGAAATGAAACTAAAGATATTATCAATAACTATATGAAGAATAATTTGATAGTTTTAGTGGACAGATATGTTTATTCTAATATTGCTTTTCAATGTGCAAAATTTTCTAATTTGAAAAAGAAAGAAAAATTAGAATCATGGATTCTAAATTTAGAATATAAACATAATAAAATTCCTAAACCTTTTCTATCCTTATATTTACGTGTTCCATTTGATTTTGTTAGTAAGAAATTAAATAATGTTAGATCGGGGGAAGAGCGATCTTATTTAAATGGTAAAAAAGATATTCATGAATCTGATCTTACTTTACAGAAAGATGTTGAAAAGGAATATTTAAAATTAATTGAGAAATATGATGATATTGTCAATATTGATTGTTTTACTCAAAATAAAGGAATAAATGAACCCCAAATAATACATGAACGTATTATTGATTTACTTTTTAAAAAAGGCCTTCTATCTTGAAAAAAGCTATATTATGCTTCCCTGCTATCGATTCTAAATTAATACAATATCCTACAGGTTTATATAAAATAGCAACATATTGCAATTCATATTATGAAATAATTATAATTGATCAAAGAATATTTTCTAATCCAATCATAGAAATTAATAATTTAATTGAAAATGAAGGAGTGGATAATATTCTTTGTTTGGGGTTATCAGTTATGACTGGTCAACAGATACAAAGTGCTCTTGAGATATCAAAAGTTTTTCATGATAAATTGAAGATTGTATGGGGCGGTATTCATCCAACAATTTTGCCAAAACAGACAATTAGTAATAAATATATTGATTATGTTATTATTGGGGAAGGCGAAAGGGCTTTTTTAAATTTACTTAATTACCTTTGTGGAAAAGAAAATGATTATCATCTTTTTTTAAGCAAGGTAAATAGAAATTTAACTTATAATTATTTAAGTGATTTAACCAGTCATAAATACATAGATTTTAGTAAATATAAGATTGATGATAGCTATTTTATAAAACGTGATGGATTTAAAAAAGCATTTACAATAGAGACTTCTCGTGGTTGTCCTCATAATTGTTATTACTGCCATAATTCTATTTTTAAAAAACCATATCGTTTTATAAAGAGTTCTAAAATAATTGAAATAATAGACGTTTTATATAACTGCTATAAAATAGATGGTATCATTTTTCAGGAAGATAATTTTTTCGTAAATATAAAAAGAGTACAAAATATAATTGACTATTTTATAAAAAATAAAAGCGTTGGTTGGAAAACAAATTGTAGAATTGATTATTTTAATAAATTTATCGATGATATTCACTTTATGAATAATCTAGTTAAATCTGGCTGTAATGTATTGCAATTTGGTATAGAATCAGGCTCTCAAAGAATTTTGAACTTGATAAATAAAAAAATCAAAATTGAAGATGTAATTAAGATTAATAAAAAATTATCTATGTATCCTATAAATATAAGATATAATTTTATCATAGGATTTCCGACTGAAACAAAAAGTGAAATGCAAGCTACTCTTGACCTTATCAATAGACTTTTATTAGATAATAGAAATGTCGAACCTCCTTTTTTAAATATTTATAATCCTT
>JADHVV010000092.1 GCA_016783825.1 Candidatus Zhuqueibacterota bacterium
TATGAAGGCGGCGGACTAAACTCATTTAATATGAATCTTGGCGCAAAAGCCTCAAAGACTTCAAATGATGCCGTATTAAAAATTTCGCTGAAGAACAATATTCGTACAACAAGCAGCGATAATCCTGCACACAATATTGCCGAAGGTTCAGGAACATCTCTTATAGTCCTGGCTATCGCGCTTGAATCTGATCAACGAACTGTTCGGATAACGACAAAACCGCAGCAGGAAGTTGAATATTCGCTCACTGTTAATAATGTAAAGGATTTAGCCAATAATCCTAACGTGATTCAAGCGAATACACTTTATAAATACGAATATATGGATGTTACGCCTCCGATAATCTATGATGTTGCAGTTCCAATTGATTCGGTTGTGAATGTTTACTTTTCCGAAGATTTAGATAAAACAAGCGCAGAGGCTGCTGCTAATTACTTGGTTGATAATAATATTACTGTCAAGAAAGCGTCATTAGATTCTACCCAGGCAAACCTGGTGCATCTTGAAACCACGAGCCATGAATATAATGTCAATTACAAAATAACGATCAATAATGTAAAGGATAAAGCAAAAAAACAAAATGTAATTCCGGCAAATTCAAATAAGAATTACACATATTTAGATACTCATGCTCCGTTTGTGGATAGTACAAAATTAGTCAGCGCCGCCCGTTTACAGATAGCTTTCAATGAACCATTAGACTCGACATCGGTAATGAAAATTGAAAACTATTCAATTTTTGAAGATATCGAGGTTAAAAAGGTTCAGATAGATAGTACGGGCAAAGTTGTTACGCTGGTCACAAGCCCTCACAAGCAAGACTCAACCTATCTTGTAACGATTGAAAATATTTTTGACCGTTCAAATAATGAACTGGCGAAATATGAAACTTCTTATTCTTATGTTAAAGAAGAAATCAAGCTGGTTGATGATATAACGCAACCGGATTATACACAAGCTTACATCAATGTTGGTGGAAGTTGTTATATGGATGATAACAACAAAGTTACATTGATACCGAAACAATACGCCGGTGTGATGTGGATTAAAACCAAAAAAGAAGATCTGGCAAATAGTACAGACAACTTCTTTAGTTTTACTTTAAGTGATACTTCAACAGTTTGTGTTGTCTATGATGGTAATGCAACTAATCCACCTAACTGGTTAAAAAATAATTATGAGAAATCAGGTGAGGTAATTACAATTGATAATAATTTAGCGTTCAATGTTTGGGAAGCCATCCATGTGCCGGGTGAAGTTACCTTGGGCGGAAATTCAGCCGAAGGCGCTGAAAATGTATCAAATATGTACCTGGTTTTAATTGTTAACGAGACTTACCGTCGTGCTGGTGCAATGGAAGATATGAACGATCCTGATGATTCCGGGGAGATCACGGAGTATAAACTTTTCCAAAATTATCCCAATCCGTTTAATGCCCATACTGATATTAAATTTCAGTTGCCTGTAAATGCTGAGGTTGAATTGAATATCTTTAATATCCGGGGACAATTGGTCAGAGAATTAATCAAAGAAGAAATCGGCACAGGTTCTCATTATATAAAATGGGATGGAAAAGATCGATACGGAAATTCGGTAATAACAGGTCAATATTTTATCAGGATGATTATAAAAGAGATAAAGCATGTTAATTCAATGACACTGAAAAACATCACTTATGAAAAAGTTATCAAAATGATGTATATTAAATAGAATTTTTTTTCACAAATAGAACCTTCCAGTCCAACAACGCAAAATCCGAAGTCTTTTATGGCTTCGGATTTTGATTTTTTTGTAGGTGGATTTTAAATTTTTCTTGACTTTAATTATTTTTTTGTTATATTAAAAGATTCATAAGCCGAGGTGGTGAAATTGGTAGACGCACTGGATTCAAAATCCAGCGTTCGTAAGAACATGCGGGTTCGATTCCCGCCCTCGGCACAATATTATTAAAGCTAATTATTTTAATATTATGGATGATTAGCTTTTCCTGTTTCAGATACTCTCTTATAGCCAATCTCGACTCAATTAAATCCTGAAATAAAAAATTAAGACTAAAAATTAAAAAATGATTGACATTTTAAAAAAAATGGTTTATTTTATTATTATGAATTCAACTAACTAAATATTTGCATTCAGTATGAGCTTAAAAACAACATATTCTTCTCCAAAACTCGGGCAGGGAATCTACACTATTCCAGAAGCAGCACAAATCTTTAACTATTCAAAAAATAAATTACGAAGATGGATAACTAACTATTGGAAAACTGAATTTCCACATCAAACTGATTTAGATCAAAAATTTTATATTTGGGGCGAATCAAAACAAACCGCTTTCAATTTCTTCACGTTAATAGAAATTTATACTGTTGCATCCCTCAGAGATTTAGGATTATCGTTCAAAAAAATTCTGGAAGCAAGAGCTGAATTAGCTAAATTATTATGCACCGAATTTCCTTTCGCGAAAAGACAGTTAATGAGCGATTGGGAATGGATAGAGCAAGTAATGAAATGGTGGCCTAAAATAAAAGAATATTCAAAATCTACAGCAAAACCTTTCGCTTATACTATTTCACCAAGATCAATTAAACTTGAGCAACTATACTAAATTATGATTTATGCAATTTAGCAATCGAAAACCAGACATATCCGGTTCCAAAAG
Organism: Candidatus Zhuqueibacterota bacterium; assembly: GCA_016783825.1. Lineage (GTDB taxonomy): Bacteria > Zhuqueibacterota > Zhuqueibacteria > Thermofontimicrobiales > Thermofontimicrobiaceae > Nigeripontimicrobium. The sequence goes on from JADHVV010000092.1 coordinate 2,660, forward strand.
CATTTTTATTATTTAAGATATTGAGTTAACTAAACCACCCCACAACACTTCTTAAACTTTTTCCCACTCCCACACGGACAGGGATCGTTACGCCCCACTTTCATTTCCCCTTTTTGTATTGATTCCTGAATTTCATGGGATCTGTGATTTTGTCCCTGCTGCCGTTTCCATTCTTCAGCAAGTTCCTTGAACGCAGCATCCGAATGCTTAAAAAACATTTTAAAAGCTTCACAAAAATGACAAAGATTATTGTCCCTTGGATCACGAACACGGTCTTTGGGACAACCGCCCCGGCAATATTTGAGCCATTTGCAATTTACGCATTCATCCGGAAGATTTGATTTTTGTTTCCCGAACGCGAGTTGTTTTTCAGAATTCAGCAGGTCTATTAATTTGTTTTCCTTGATATTGCCCAATTTGCATTCAGGCTCGACAAAGAAATCGCAGGAAAAAATATCGCCGTTATGCTCTACAACTACGTAAACACCACATTCTTTCATAAGGGAACAATCCGGCGGAATTAAATCCACATAAGAGAAAAAGACTGAATCGAATAACCGAATTGATGTTTTAGGCACACCTTTCTCAAAATCTGCCTGCCATAAGTCAAACAATTTGTTTAAGAATTTACCATACTCTTTTTCAGACACTGAAAAATCTGCAGCTTTGGCGGGATCATTTGGATCAGTTTCAACAATTGGGATAAATTGCATAAAATTGATACCCAATGATTTATGATAATTGTAAATCTCTTCAGGATATTGAACAGAATAATTATTCACCACTGACAGGGCATTCACCGCCACACCTGCATCCAACAGCAGTTTGGCATTATCTTCAATGCGCTTCCAGGTTTTTCCTCCCCCTTGAAGCGCCCGGTAAAAATCGTGAACATGCTCGGGTCCGTCCAATGAAATTCCCACTAAAAAATTATATTCTTTAAAAAATTTCGCCCAATCCTTATTTATCAACAATCCGTTCGTTTGAAAACCATTTCCTATTGTCTGTCCCCGGCTATATTTTTTTTGAAAATCAACTGCTTTTTGAAAAAAAGGAATCCCCATCAGGGTTGGCTCTCCACCCTGCCAGCCAAAAGAGACCTCTCTCCCACCCTGCTGCAAAGTCTGTTTTACCATCTCCTCCAAAATTTTTTCGCTCATTCGATGCACTTTTTGATCGGCGAACAAATCCTTTTTTTCGAGATAAAAACAATATGAACATGCCATGTTACAATCAGGGCCAGCAGGTTTTATCAAAACTGAATTCAATGGTTTCGTGTATTTCTTTTGATCTTCACTTAAAGAGGTGGTCTCTTCTGATTGTATTTTTTTATCTTTGAGTTCATCCTGCGTTGGTGGCGTATATTCTATTTTAGCTTTTTCTTTTAATTCATCCAAATAGTTTTCAAGTTTTGTGTTTTTATTCTCTTCGTGAAGTTGTTCAATAATTTTATCCGCCATGTCCTCAAACGGAATGAGTTGCATTGGTTTTCTGTCATAGACTTTTGCAATATGATACCCAAATTCAGTGCGAAAAACATCACTCACCTGGTTTTTCTGCATCGAAAAAACAACGTCTTCAAAACTTTGAACCATCTGCCCTCTTGGAAAATAGCCAAGGTCTCCCCCATTCCCGGGGCAGTCTGAATTTTCATCAGCTATTTGCTCAAAACTTTTTCCTTCCTTTAATTGTTTTTGAATTTCGAGAATTTCCTTTTGGGCTTGTTTCTCCGTTTTAATTGCATCGATATTTTTTACAATATGCGCTGCACGCACCTGTTCCTGGGTCATGAACATATTTTTATTATTCACATAAAAACTATTCGCCTGTTTTTTCGTCGGTTTGGGAACATCTTTGCTAATATCATTAATCAATCTCTCAATCCGTAATTGTAATTCCAAATCTTTTTTTATCTTATTATCTTCAGTTTTTTTATAGTCGAATTTTTGATAAAACTGTTCCTCTCCCCCATGCTTTTCTTTTAACTTCTTGAATGCCTCATCAATATTCTTATTTGGAATTTCCCGGGGATCCTTTTGCGCTGTTTGCTGAAGCAGAACTTTCTCAATCACATTTTCTTTTGCCCAATCCTGAAGTTGGTCATCTTGTTCCCCAGGTGTCTGATGTTGAAAAGCTCGCTGGTATTCCGGTCGGAGTAATTCTATTTCTTCATTTATCATCGATTCATTAATTTTTTCACCATTAATAATAAGTTTCATTCCAGACTCCAGTTTTAATATTTTGTTCTTTCACGATTTGCAAACAGTGTTATTTTCATTTTTTTTAGTGCCGTTCTTCGTTTGTATGCTCTTAAAAAAAATGGTCTACAACCACTAAAATCATTATTGTCAAAATGATTATAGTTAAAATAATTATGATTTTGGCTTAAATTATTTTGACTTTTTATAGCAAACAATTATAAAAATTATCTATAAACGGTAGGATCAGCAATCCCAGCTTCCTCAAATCCCTTCTTTCTCAACAAACAACTATCGCATTCACCACATGCTCCCCCATTTTCTGTTGGATCGTAGCAGCTTAAAGTTAAAGAATAATCCACACCAAGTTCAATTCCTTTGCGAATAATTTCTGCCTTTGTCATCTGACTCAATGGTGCATGAATGGTAAATCCATCTCCTTCCACACCTGCTTTGGTACCAAGGTTTGCCATCTTTTCAAAAGCAGAAATAAATCCAGGTCGACAGTCAGGATAACCCGAATAATCAACAACATTTGCCCCAATAAAGATATCACGGGCGCCTAAAACTTCTGCCCAACCAAGCGCCAATGAAAGAAATATTGTATTACGCGCGGGTACATAAGTGATGGGAATATTACTCGCCATTTGAGATTCATCCCTTCCCTTGGGCACATCAATATCATCTGTCAAAGCAGACCCGCCGATAGAACCTAAATCAACATCTAAAATTAAATGCTTCTTTACGCCTAAAAAATCTGCCACAGTTTTTGCAGCAATCAACTCGAATGTATGTCGCTGACCATAACGAAAGCTGATTACATAGACATCAAATCCCTGACTCTTTGCAATCGCAAGCATTGTTGTTGAATCAAGACCGCCGCTCAACAAGATCACTGCTTTCTTGCCCATCTCAAACACCTCGTTTATTTGGATGCCAAATATACTTGTGCAATTGTAACTGCATTCTTATTGGCAATGAAGTTTTCAAAATCCAGTTAGATAATTTTTCAGGTTCCAGTATTTTAAATGCTGGAGAAAATAAGACATTTGCTTTGTCTAACAATTCAAATTTCTCAACTATTATTAATGCCCAGTCAAAGTCATAACGATCTGTCAATACAAATTTAACATTATCATCAGGACGTAAATTTCTCAAATTATCCCAAAACATTTTTTGATGTTCTTTACTTCCCGGACATTTTATGTCCACAATACGTACCACTGGTTCTTTCAGCACTGAAATATCCAGTGAACCGTTTGTTTCGACTAAAACTACTTTTTGATTTTCGACCAATTTGTTAGTTAACTCAACAGTTTCAGATTGAAGTAATGGCTCGCCTCCTGTAATTTCAACGAGGTTACAATTGTATGAATTTACAATTTTAATAATTTCATCAATAGATTTTTCTTCACCTTCTTCATAAGCATATTTTGTATCGCAATAACTGCATCGCAAAATACAACCGGTGAGCCGCACAAAAACACAGGGCAATCCTGCAAAAGTTGATTCACCCTGAATACTGTAAAATATTTCATTAACCTTCATTTTTATTCTTCATAAATTGCTTTATACTTTTCTGATTCTCCAACTTCCACAGACACAACCCGGATGTGATCAGGAAGCTTTGCAGCCAATGAATCAAAAATAAATTTTGACAGGTTTTCAGAAGTCGCATTTATTTTATCAAAAGGTTTGATTTCATTTAAAAACTGATGGTCAAATTGATCAATAATTTCATTCAAATTATTTTTTAAATTTTTAAAATCATAAGCAATACCGACATCGTCTAACACATCCGTTCCCAACGTAGCTGTCACAACCCAATTATGACCGTGTAAATTTTCACACGCTCCTTCATATCCTCTTAAACTATGCGCTGCTGCAAATGTTAATGTTGCTGAAACTTTGTACATAATATAACTCCATACCTTTATTTATCTATTTTAATCAGTGCAAAATATAAGAAATTAATAAATTTTATCCAACGATTTTCTTTTCAATTTTTAAAAAAGATAATTTTTTACTTGACAAATTAAATATAATTTTGTACCTTTTCGCCAATCAAAAATAAAAAACGAATATTTTCCAAGTACAAAATATATTTATTTAATTATTATTAGCAGGAATAAAACTTACATGCAACGTTTCAAGGCTGACATATCCTTAAAGAAGAATAAACAGAAAATACTCATAGAGGATAGTCCATCTTGTTAGATTAATACAGACTTAAAAATCTTAAATACAAACAAAACCGTGGACTACCAAAGTTCACGGTTTTTTTTTGCTCATTTTTTATGTCAGATTTCTTTATGTATTTTTATCAACTTTAATAATTATTTTCTAATCAAATTAAGTGATTCTAATAACTAAACAATTTAGGAGGCCAAAATGGTTGAATGTGTAATTTGTGGTGCAGAAGTAACAAAACCAAACGATGCTGTCATCGGTGAACTTATTATTTGCCCGGATTGCGGGACTGAACTTGAAATTACCGGTTTGGATCCATTCACAGTTGAAGAAGCCCCGCAAGAGCAGGAAGACTGGGGTGAATAAATGGTATCAATTTTTGATGCAACATTGCGCGAGGGTGAGCAAACACCTGGAGTTTACTTCCCGGAACATGTTAAATTGGAAATCGCAAACCAACTTGACAAATTGGGCGTAGCTTATATTGAAGCCGGTCATCCGCTGATTAGTAATGAAATCTACACGGCTGTAAAACATATTGCAGCACAACCGCTCAAATCACTGGTGGGCGCTCACTCCCGCTCCCTGCAGCAGGATGTTGATGCCGCGCTTGAGTGTGGTGTAAAATTTTTAGGGATATTTTATTGCGTATCAGATGAACGTTTAAAACACGTATTCAAAACAGATTTAAATGGAGCCGTTAAACAAATAACAGACGTAATTGCTTATGCAAAAAAAATGAATCCCAAACTTTTAATTCGCTTCACCCCAGAAGATACAGTTAGATCTGATTTTTATAATGTCGTTAATGTGGCAACAGAAGCTGTTAATGCTGGAGCCGATATTATAAGCATTGCAGACACAACAGGTTTTATGATCCCACACACAGAACATAATATGTATGATTATGTTAAGCGTTTGAAAGACTCCCTTGCCAGCAAAAATGTTTATCCCAAAATTGCTGTCCATTGTCACAACGATTTGGGATTAGCCGTTGCAAATGCATTCGAAGGTTTCAGGGCGGGCGCTGAAATTATTGATGCATCTGTCCTGGGATTGGGAGAGCGGGCTGGAATTGTCGACCTGGCTACTTTACTTGGAATTCTGACACAAGGTTTCAATGGTGAACATCAATGGAATTTGGAGCAGTTAATACCGCTGTATAAAATAGTTAGTCATTATGCGGATGTTTCCATTCCAGTTAATTCACCGGTTGTTGGTAAAAATGCCTTCAAACATTGTGCTGGCGTTCATACACATGCGGCACAATTAAATCCGTTGCATTACCAGAGCATCGATCCCCGACCTTTCGGCAGAATAATGGAAATATCCCTGGATCACATGTCAGGTATTTCCTCGATCAAGTGCAGCCTGGAGAAAATTGGTGAAGCTGAATTGGATCAGGAGCTTGTTAAGGAAGTGTTAGTTAAAGTCAAAGAAGTAGGTCAATCCGGTAGAACTGTTAGTCTGGAAGAATTGGCTATGATTGCGAATTGGGTTAAAAAATTAAATGAGGAGATAAAAAATGTCAGTTAAAGTGGGATTTCTACACACAATAATTCGCCCTGAAGAAAAAATGTTGATCAAAGAGCTGCAATCAAGAAAAGATGTTGAATTAGAAATGATCGATGTGAGAACATTACATTTCAATTTAACAAAAATGAATTTTGAATTTGATGTTATATTTGAACGATGCATTAATCATTCTCGGGCATTACATGCACTTTTATTATATGAATCAGCAGGTATTCCTTGTGTCAATACTTCAAAAGTAGCGACAGTTTGTGGTGATAAGCTGCTCACATCAATAGCGCTAAAAGATAATAATGTTCCGCAACCGGAAGTGAGTGTTGCTTTCACCGAAGACACGGCTGTCCGTGCAATTGAGGAGATTGGATACCCTGTTGTACTCAAGCCGGCTGTAGGTTCCTGGGGCAGACTGATCTCCAAAATCAATGATCGGGATGCTGCTGAAACAATTCTCGAACATAAAACAATTTTGGGTACTTATCATCATTCTATTTTTTATATTCAAAAATATATTCAAAAAAATGGAAGAGACATCAGGGCATTTGTAGTTGATGATAAATGCATCGCCGCCATTTACAGGACAAGTGAACACTGGTTAACAAATACTTCGCGAGGCGCTGTCGCATCTAACTGTCCTATTACGGATGAATTGAGCGATATTTCCATTAAAGCAGCAAGAGCAGTTGGCGGTGGCGCTGTGGCAATCGATATTTTTGAATCAGACAATGGCTTGTTAGCAAATGAGGTTAACTACACAATGGAATTTCGAAATAGTATTACCACCACAGGTGTGGATATTCCCAAACATTTGGTTGATTATGTCATAAAAGTAGCTCAAAGAGGTTCAAATGGAAAAAATTAAAACGTCGATTGTCGGCGGTTCAGGTTACGCAGGAGGCGAATTATTAAGACTTCTTCTGTTTCATCCGAATGTGGAAGTACAACAAGTCACATCCGAACGATTTGCTTTTAAATTAGTAACGCGTACCAATCCAAATCTAAGAAAAAATACGACACTTAAGTTCTGTCAAATGGATGAATTAAAAAGTTGTGATGTACTTTTTGTCTGTCTTCCTCATGGCTCGTCATCAAAGCGTTTTGAACAATTTAAATCATTGGCACCCAAGATTATTGATCTGAGTGCTGATTTTAGATTGAATAAAAAAGATGGATTCGTTTACGGTATTCCTGAATTACATCGGGAAGAGATGCAAAAAACCAATTTTGTTTCCAGCGCCGGATGCAATGCCACAGCTACAATTTTAGCGCTTTATCCATTATTCAAAAACAATCTTGTCGATCTGCACAAAACTGTAGTTGAAGTTAAAGTCGGATCCAGCGAAGGTGGAAATAAATTCAGCGAATCATCTCATCACCCGGAACGATCGGGATTAGTGCGTTCATTCATGCCGACCAATCACAGGCATAATAAAGAAATCATACAGGAATTAAGTTTTGGAGAGAAAATAACAGTCCATTTTTCAGCAACCGCCATTGAAATGGTACGAGGCGTCTTGGCAACATGTCATGTATTTCTGAATGAAAATTTGGAAGAAAAAGATATTTGGAAAATCTACAGAAAAGAACATGGGAATGAGCCATTTATCAGGATTGTAAAAGACCGGGAAGGAATCTATCGATATCCTGAACCAAAATTGTTGATCGGCACTAACTATTGTGATATTGGTTTTGAAAAAGATCCAAATAGTAACCGGTTAGTTGTAATAAGCGCTATCGATAACCTGATGAAAGGCGCTGCAGGACAGGCATTGCAGGCTTTTAATATTATGCACAGTATTGATGAAACAACCGGACTGGATTTTCCAGGATTGCATCCTATTTAAATCAATTTTTTGGAAAAATCACAATCAGCAGACTTACAATTAAAAATAAATAGCCACTAATTCACGAATTGAGACGACTAAAAATTTGTGCAATTAGTGTAATTAGTGGTTCAAAACTTTTTATAATAAACTCATGATTCAAAGTCAGGATTAAAAATCCTTACATCTCCCTGGCGAATTGTTATCCCCAAAGAATCAAAATAGTTGATTAAAGGCACTGCATATTTTCTGCTTGTATCTAATAATTTTCGAAAATCTCCAATGGTTATTGATTGATTATTTTTGAATAAATCAGTTAGCTTTGATTTTGCATTATTAATATTCTTTTGATGAAAAAGGATTCCATCTTCAACTCTAAGCAATTCACCCGTTTCCAGCAGTATTGAAATGATTTCTGAAACTTGATCCCTGGACAAATTCATTTTTTTAGATAGTCCTTCAATGTTTGATGTCGCAAATCCTTCATCAAAAAGTATTGAAGATATTTCTTGCATGTGCTTTTTCTGTTTTTCATTCACCTGAATTTGAAAAGAGGTCAGGGCTGCCTTATTCTCAATTACATTTATTTTACTCTTTTGTTTTAAATCGTTCAAGACAACATTAAAGAGATTTAGATCATCGGTTACACCAACTAAAACTTTCAAATCAGTTTTTGAAATACCTCGCTTCGTTGGATTCTTTTCATGAAATCCAGTCAACGTAGAAATAAGAATTTCCTTCAATTCATCATAATATTTTTGATGCAGAAAAAAAGTTTGTCCTTTCTCAACGTAGCGAAAACACAAATTATTTTCTTCAAGTTTCCGGATGAGCGCTTCCACACCTTCAATTGTTAATGCAACCTGCTTTGCTAATTTTTCCGGAGTGATAAATTTGAATTTATTTTTAATTAAGATCTGCTCAATCATCTGCCCCGGATCACCTTGTTCTAGAATTTTGATTTTGGACAGAACTTGTTCGGAAAACCTTTTATGTCTTCTTGGATTAGTATTTACCACAACGCCCCCCCCAATAGTAAAAACAGGGGAATATGATCGTACCACGTAGCGGTCTCCAACATCGGCAATAATGGGATTCTCCAATCGAAATTGTAAATAAGCGCTTTCACCCGGCTTGATCTCATTCTTATCCAAAATACTAACTCTGCCGATGACTTCGTTGGTGCCAATATTTAACCTGATGCGCGCGTTGTGCTTTAATTCCCGTGGAGCACTTTCTAATAAATAGAATTGTGCATCAAAGAATTTTGTAGGATTAAAATAATCGGGCTGTGCGAGTACGTTTCCCCGCGTTACTGCGCTTTTCTCAATGCCAGCCAGGTTAATGGCAGCACGATCACCTGTTTTTACACGCTTTACGTTTTGGTCATGAATTTGTAACCCGCGAATTCGCAGCTTACTTTTCTGGGGCAGCAACTCAACAAATTGATCAATTGAAACACTCCCAGACAAAACCGTTCCCGCCGCGACAGTACCAAAACCTTTTAAAGTAAAAATCCGGTCTATTGGCAGTCTGAAAATCCCCTTATCCTGCCGTTCTTCCGTATTAATAATTAAATCGGAAATTGTCTTTCTCAATTCTGCAATTCCCTGACCTGTTTCATTGGAAATTGGAAAAATCGGTGCATTCTCTAAAAATGATCCTTTTACCAGTTCTTGAATTTCTTCAACAACCAATTCCACCCAATCTTCTTCTACTAAATCCGTTTTTGTCAGGGCAATAATTCCCTGCTTTATTTGCAATAATTTCAAAATATCCAAATGTTCTCTTGTTTGTGGCATGATCCCATCGTCAGCCGCGATAACAAGCAATACTAAATCAACTGTGCTCACACCTGCTACCATATTTCGTACGAATTTTTCATGCCCCGGAACATCGATAATTGTTATATCTTCACCGAGGAAAGCAAAACCAAGATCGATTGTCATGCCTCGTTGTTTTTCTTCCTTTAACCAATCGGTGTCTTTTCCTGTCAATTGTTTTACAAGGGCTGTCTTGCCGTGATCGATATGCCCGGCAGTGCCGATAACATAATGTCTTTCTAATTTGTCCATTTAATAATTTTCCTTATCATACCATTTAATAAAAGCGGGTGAAAGGGAGATGGGGAGAACATGAAAGCAGAAAAATATCCTAAAAATTTAATTGCTTCTTCTCCCTCTCGCCCCATCTCCTTGTCTCCCTCTCTTGTCACTTGTTGGTTTGAAGCGAAGCCTCGCAATACTGTTACACTAATTTTATTACCCTGGATTAACCAAAGCATCAACTGCTCGAATCACCAATGCTATTTCATCATCAAACAGCGTTCTTACATCAAACACCACCCTATCATTCTTTATTCTTGTGACAATCGGGGGATCACTCAATCTCAATTTTTTTCCCAACGCTTCCGGGGACATCTCCCCTATTTTTAATTTAACTAATACTGTTGGTAATGATTCTGTGGCTAAAGAACCACCGCCAATCTCGGAAACACCATCAATTATTCCGGTTTCTCCCTGATCCTTTAAAATGCTATTTAAACCATTTTTAAGTTCAACTGCTTTTTCCTCAAGCTCGGATTTTGTTTTGAACATAAAATTTAACGCGGGATGAGATTTTATTAGTTTTTCTTGATCAAAGAATAGACGCAGAGTCGCTTCCAATGCAGCAAAAGTTAATTTCCCGCAGCGAAGCGCACGAGATAGTTGATTCTTTTTAATCAAATCTATATATTTTTTCTTTCCAACGATGATCCCTGCCTGTGGTCCCCCCAAAAGCTTATCGCCGCTAAATGAGACAACATCGGCTCCTGCTTTAATACTTTCACTTACAACAGGTTCTTTTGGAAGTCCATATTGGCTGAGATCAAACAGCATGCCGCTTCCCAGGTCGTGCATTACCGGCACGTTATGTTTTACACCAATCTCCACCAATTCCTGCAGCGATGTTTCTGATACAAAACCGACAACTTTATAATTGCTCGTGTGGACTTTGAGCAGCAGTCCGGTATTCTCATTTATAGCATTTTCATATTCCCAGGCTTTGGTTTGATTTGTTGTGCCGATTTCTTTCATTATTGCGCCGCTTTTTTCCATGATATCCGGGATACGAAATGAACCGCCAATAGTAATTAGCTCTCCCCTGGAAACAATAGCTTCTTTCCCAAGTGATAGCGTATTTAGTATCAACATTGTCGCAGCAGCGTTATTATTTACAACAGCAGCAGCTTCTGCACCGGTCAATTTTACCAGCAGATCTTCCACTAAATCATGACGATTCCCCCTGAGGCCTGAAGGCAAATCAATTTCTACAGAAGAAAAACCATTGGTAACATCAATCAATGCTTGTTGCGCCTGTTTGCTTAAAGGCGCGCGTCCCAGCCCGGTATTCAGAATGATACCGGCGCCATTGATCACACGCCGCAATTTTGGTTTTAAAGAAAGAACAAGCTTTTCCTGGATAATCGAAATGATCTCCTCTTTTTTTAGAGCAAAAGTTAGCAACTTCTTTTCTTCCATTTGAGATATTTCATTCCGCAACTCGTCTAAGATGTCCCTGATAAAATCAACGATCAGATCTCGAGGATACTTTTGAATTAACGATTTTATGGTTTCAGTCTCAATCAATTTATCAACCTTTGGAAATTGAGAGAATATTTTTTTTCTGATGTTATTTGAGTAATCAACCAAGATTATTACCTCTTTAAATTTGCAGATTTAAATTTCCATATTTTAAAAAATATTTCCGACAATAGCAATAGAAATTTTTTCAGCAAAACCAAATTTGATGTTTACGCAGTGCTTTTTTTTCATTACTATTTTTTCTGTTTAACTAAACAATCTCATCCAATTTGTATCAACCAGCAATTGTAACTTTATTAAAAATCTGAAACAAATGTTATCATTCATTAAAATTACTTGATTTTTAATTTTTTACGTTTTATATTGTAAGTAACATTCAATAAAGTTACAAGTTGAATTGTAACCTGAATAATTCACAGGTTATCCCGCTGCATTTAAAAACCATAATGTTTAACGCGGGATTAAAAGGAACGCACTAACTTACACCACACCATTCTATTTATTATATTTTATTTTTTTAATTTGTTGGGAATAGTCTTTTATTACCACAAAAGTGCTTGTTTTTGCACATGGATATGTCTGGAATAGTACCATAACAGTCAAATTCAAAAAAATGCATTTGAAAGGTAATTTGGTCCCGCCTTGGCGGGAAAGAAATTGGGTATTAAAAAATTCATCAGTATAAATTCCTAATTTCCCTATCACCTTATTTAAGCGGTGCTAAAAACTCGCATCGTTTACAAAGCCATTCTCACCTATTTAGTATTGGTTTCTCTTCTTTGGGATAACAAATTATTTCAATTTTAAAAAATCATAAAATATAATATAAATAAAGAGAAAGCACCAGGTAATGAGAAAAATCATTCAAAATTATTTATGTTTTTTTCTAACTGCACTAATTGTTTTTTCCGCTGGATCTGGTCATGCAGAACAAATCCGGACAAAATATTTATTGAAAAAACCAGGGATAAGAAAACAGCAAGATGGCAGTGATATTTTATTTTATGAAAATAGTTACCAAACTGGTGTAACCGGAGGTCCAACAATTCCTGTGTTGCCCATTGCAATTTTACTGCCACCTGGCAATATTGCCAAATCCATCAGTTTTGAATTAAAAAACAACAATAGATTAAATGGAAGTTACTTTCTTTCTCCGAAACAATATCCAACAAGATCAGGTTTTTCTTCGAATGAGCACCAGTTTAATCAACAGCTTTATAATAGTAAAAATGTACTACAAAATTCATTTCCGGAACTAACCACACATTTTTTTCATGGTCACTCAATAGCCTTGTCTTATTTCAGCCCAATTGAATATATCCCGGCGGATTCGATCGTTTATTATTATGAAGAGCTCATCGTTACGCTGGAAACAGATTTTGACATCAAAGCAATTCAAGCGCTTGATTATTATCATTATTCCCCAAAAATTAAAAATGAATTATCAAACTTTGTTCATAATTTTGACAAAGCAATTTCTCAATACCCTTGCAAAGTAACTTCTGCTTTTTATGATTATTTAATAATAACAATCAACGATTTTATTGATGACTATGAACCGTTAAGACTTTTCCACAATGAATTGGGAGTTAAGACAAAGATTGTTTCACTTCAAGATATTTATTCAGCTTCGACAGGCATCGATGAACAAGAAAAAATCAGAAACTATATAATCGAACAATACCAGCTAAACGGCATTTCTTTTGTTCTTTTAGCTGGTGATGCTGACACAAATGAAAATGGTCAACAACAAGTTCCCATCCGCAATTTTTATTGTGAAGTTTTATCCGGTGGAAATACAATCAGCAGTCCGGCTATCCCCACTGATCTGTACTATTCTGCGCTTGATGGAAATTGGAATCAAAATGATAATGCGAAGTGGGGTGAACCCGGTGAAGATGACCTGCTGCCTGAATTATATGTCGCCAGAATTTGTGCGGATAACAGCGATGAGATAAGCGCTATAATTAATAAAATAATTAATTACCAAAATTATCCGGTTATAAAAGATGCCACAAAAATGTTAATGGTTGGTGAAAAGCTGTATGATGATCCCCTATCATTTGGCTCCGATTATTTGGATTTGCTCATCGGGGGAAAAAATGATAATGGCTATTTTACAAACGGAATGCCAAACGATTTAGACTTCACATACCTTTATGACCGGATGCTCGGAAAATGGCAAACCGGCGATCTGTTTCAAGCTGTAAATGACGGATACAACATCATCCATCACAGCGGTCATACAAGCGCTGGATACATGGCAAGGATGAATAAATACGATATTACCAATAGCAATTTTAATAGTGTTGATGGCGTGAATCATCTCAATCCAATTGTCTATTCACACGGTTGCAGCGCTGCAGCTGTTGACTTAATTGATTCCAATGGTGATGATTGCATTGCGGAAAAAATGTTGGAAATAGAAAAATTCGCTGTTGCGTTCGTTGGAAATACCAGGTATGGCTGGTTCAATGAAGGACAAACCGAAGGGCCAAGTTTACATTTACATCGTGAATTTCTCAACGCGCTTTATGATAAAAACATCTCTACAATTGGCGCCGCTCATACCTGGTCACGGATCAGCTCAGCGCCTTTTGTCACGCTCCCGGATCAATGGGAGCCCGGCGCGTTAAGATGGTGTTTTTATGGCTGCAATGTGCTTGGTGATGCAGCTATGACTGTTTGGACAAATGAAATTCTTGAATTTGAAAATATTGCTTATCCTGATCCCATTACAGATAACTTTCAAATCCAGACCGGAGTTGCAGATTCTAAAGTGACGCTATCGTCTAACGGTGAAATAGTGAAGACATTGGTTAGCGATGATAACGGTGATAGTTGGTTTATCTTCGATTCTACGTTCACGATATCAAATTTTAAATTAGCCGTGTCTGCAAAGAATTATAAACCATTTTTCATTGAAATAGTTGCTCCGCCATTTCCATCAGAAGTATCAGAGTTGGTTATAAATGATTTGGAATTTGGATTGAGCCCCGCCTATCCCAATCCATTTAATCCTGCTACAAATATAAAGTTTACTACAACTCGCAGCAGCCATGTATCACTAATTGTTTTTAACACACTTGGACAACAAATCAGGACAATTATTGATGAGCTAAAAGAACCAGGGGAACACAAAACAACCTGGGATGGAAAAGATGTTTTTGGAAATCCAGCTGCAAATGGTTTATACTTCTTCAAACTAAAAACAATTGAAGGGACTAAATTAGGTTCCTGTGTTCTGCTTAAGTGATGTGCTTCCATTCAGTTACTACATAAACTACTACCTAAACAGTCAAATTCACAAAAAGACCATTTGAAAGGTAATTTGGTAATAAGGAAATTGGGTAATAAATAATTTATCAGTATTATTATTCCCAATTACCCAGTAAACTAATCACCAAATTACCTTTTTTTATTTTTTCCCTTGCTTAATTTATAATAAATTAATAAATTGCGTGTTCAAAATCAGCAACAAACTAATTCTAATAATTTATTAAAGTTAAATGAGGAAGGTGCCTATGGCGGAATTTAAACCTTTTATTCCTGCAGAAAGAAAACTAAAGGATTTTAATGCAAAAACTATAATATTAGGCGTGATATTAGGAGCTATTTTCGGAAGCGCCAATGCCTATCTCGGTTTATTGGTTGGACTCACAATCAGTACTGCAATTCCTCTTGCAGTTGTATCGGTAGCAATTCTGCGTGTGTTGACTCCCATTTTCGGAAAATCTACCATACTTGAATGTAATATTTCTCAAACAGCAGGATCTGCAAGTTCTTCGCTTGCATCAGGAATCATTTTCACCATTCCAGCGCTTTTTATCTGGTCAAAAGAACTGGGAGTTGATGTTGACCCATCGTTATTTCAAATGACGATTCTTGCTATGTTAGGCGGTGTTACCGGTGTACTTTTTATGATCCCTTTACGAGGGTTCCTAATTGTTCGAGAACACTACAATTTACCCTACCCGGAAGGTACTGCCAGTGCAGAAGTACTGATTGCAGCTTCGGAGGGAGGCTCATCCGCCAAAAACGTATTTATTGGATTGGGACTCGGAGCCTTGTACAAAAGTTTAATCAAACTGTTTTATTTATGGCCTGATAAAATTACGTTAAATCTTCCACTATTAAAAAAAGCTCAGATTGGTGTTTCAACAACGCCCGCACTTATTGGAGTTGGCTACATACTGGGATTAAGAATTGGCTCTATCATGGTCGGTGGTGGCTTACTTTCCTGGGTAGTGATTATCCCCTTTATTGCCCATAAATTTGGTGATGGCGCTATTCTGGCAGACACATTAGTGTATCTTAAATCAAGAGGTTTAGCCGATGGAATTACGACAATCGGACAGTTGAGCGCCAAGCAAATATGGGAAGCATATATTAGAATTATTGGTGCAGGGGCTGTAGCAGCTGCGGGGATTGTCACAGTAG
>JADHVV010000093.1 GCA_016783825.1 Candidatus Zhuqueibacterota bacterium
TATCTGTGCTGAAATTAAGAAAAATTATTGAAATTGTCAATAAAAAAATGAAATTATTTCATTTTATCGAAAATTCTCAATGCGGTGTGTCGGATTAATAGTCTTAATGAATCCTTTGATCAAGAAAATGTAACTGGATAATTTTTGTAAAGTGAAACAATATTGTATTTATCGTTATCCTGTTGGCTTCCTAATTACAACAAATATAACGAGTTGATTATCTGGATGTTATCTGAATTCTAAAGTTTTGAATCCAAATTGATAGTTTCGGCACTTTTTTTGCCATATTTTTTTTAATTTTGTAAACAGGGAGTATTCTAATATAATTTGTTTTTTAAAATAAAACATCGGGTTGTCAAAGTTTTATTTCCCTATTTTTATTAATAATAAGAAATTGTAAATAAATAGAAAATCATTGATATTTTGAAATGCTTTTTGTATTATGAAAATCATAAAAAGAACTATACATTTTCTAAAGAAATATCAGAATATTTAAAAAATTTATTTTCATTTTGTTATCAGTTTTAATGGATTGTGATTTCAAGCACATCGTTTTATGTGTCTGATAATAAATTTAGGTAATAAGTAAGAGTAGTCATTTTTGAAAAGAATTTTTATTTTGAATCAATGCCGCTTCTGATATTTGCATGAGGAGATTTTGCAGTTGAATCTAAAATTTTGGGGAACGCGAGGATCCATTCCTTCGCCCGGCAAAAATACAATTAAGTATGGCGGAAACACAACCTGTGTGGAAGTAAGTTTGAATGATAACACAATGGTGATTTTTGATTCAGGCACCGGTATTAAGAATTTAGGGCAGAAAATTATAAAAAACGGCGGCCCCAAAGAAATCCATTTATTTTTCACACATTCTCATTGGGACCATGTTCAGGGTTTTCCCTTGTTTTTACCTGCGTATTCTGATGATGTTACGATTCATATTTATTGTTGCGAGCCAATACTTGATCAATTAAAAAAAGCTTTGACGATACAAATGGATGATAGATTTTTCCCTGTTAGATTTGATCAGCTGGATGCAATAATTGTTTTTCACAAAGTTGTTGAAAATGATTTTCTATTAAATAATGCGACATTTTCGTATATTAGAAATAATCACCCGGGAATGGCTTTTGGATTCAAAGCTATACAGGACTCAAAGAAAATAGTGTTTATTACAGATAATGAATTAGCCGCGAATGGAATGTCCATTACACCATGGAATGAATTCGTTGAATTTTGTAAAGATGCGGATTTACTTATCCATGATGCACACTATTTTTCCGATGAAATAATTAAGACAGAAGGCTGGGGACACTCTTCGTGTCAGCAAGCTTTCAATTTAGGTGTAGAAGCGAACGTGAAACAGCTTGTTTTTTTTCATCATGAACCTGACCGCTCAGATGAACAAATTATTTCCATGTTGAAGAAATATCAAAAAAAAATAAAAAAAGATAAGCTTGTAATGAAACTTGATGCTGCTATTGAAGGTTCAAAATATAGCGTCTAATTGTAAAACTTTTGTACATAATAAATTGTCTAATAGAATAATGAATGAAGGTGGAGGTGTAAAACAGGGAGATTTGATGTGGGGTGCAAAGATAATCTGATCCTTCCATTTCGAGTAAAAAGATTTTTTTAACGAAAAAATGGATAAAATTGATGTGGATCACTATCAGAAAAGGGATTATTGATTAATTAATATTAGAGATCGTTAATAATATTTTCTAAAATCAAAATCTGATTTATTTAGTCAGGTAGGTGATACCCATGAAAAAACAAAAAAATGATTTAAAATCTAAGGATGTTTTAGCCAGATATCTTCATGATATTGACCAAATTCCCATGTTGTCCTCAAAAGAGGAAAATAAATTAGCAGATAAAATCAAAAGAGGCAATCATAATGCCCTGTCTCGTTTGGTAAATGCTAATTTAAAATTTGTCGTATTTATTGCTCGTGATTACCAGGATCGCGGTTTGCCTCTGGATGAATTAATTTGTGAAGGCAACATCGGCTTAATGGAAGCTGCAAAACGATATGACAACAAGCGAGGTGTGAAATTTATCTCATACGCTGTATGGTGGATTCGGCAGTCAATTCTACGTGCTTTAGCGAATCACTCCCGGTTGGTACGTCTCCCCATAAATCATGTGTGGGCATTACAGAAAATGGTGACCACTGTTGAGAATCTTGAACAAAATTTAGGCCGTACACCGGAATTAGAAGAGGTGGCTGATGAGCTAAAAATATCTCCGGAAAAGCTTTCGAAAAATATGACTTTTTGGGGACGGGAGTTGTCACTTGAAGATTCCACTCGCCCTGATTATGAAAGTCTCTCTTTGATGGACCGGATCAGCAGTGATGAATTTGCAGCGCCTTCAGGTAATTTGCTGGATGAATCACTCAAAATAGATGTGAAGCTGGCATTGCAAACGCTGTCTGCGTGTGAAGAAAAAGTTATCCGTCTTTATTATGGCATTGAAGAAGATCGTCCATTGACGCTGTTGGAGATCGGTAGTATTATGGATTTGAGTCGGGAAAGAATACGGCAAATTAAAAATAAAGCATTGCGCAAACTCCGCTACCTTAATCGCAGGGAAAAATTACAGCAATATTTATGTCAATAAATTTTGACATATTTTCTGTTTAACTAAATGCTAAAAATACCCGGTACGGAATTGGAAATTCGATTCTGCACCGGGTATTTTTGTAGGTATTGTATCGCCGATCTTTTCCTTGTTTTGAGGTAAGGTTATTGATTATATCAATAGTTTGATAATTACAATGATCCTGGATGCTTGATACTGGTTACTGGCTCCCCTCTCCCCATCCAGCATCGGTGCAATAAATAAGGATACTTTATGCTCGATAACCCCTTTACATCCAGCATCAAGAATCAAGTATCCAGTATCCAGCATCGTTTCACAACAAGGCACGTTTAAAATATTAATATAAGTCATTTAATATGCCAAAATCTAAAAATTCACAATGGTGGGAAATAGAATAATGTTATTAGGAGCACATGTTTCAATCGCTGGCGGGATCTTTAATGCTCCGATCAGGGGAAAAGAACTTGGTTGTTCTGCCATTCAAATATTTACAAAAAATCAAAGGCAATGGAAGCATTCTCCTTTGACCGAAGTGCAAGTCGAACAATATAAGGATGAACTTACAAAATCCGGGATTGAATCCGTAATTGTTCATGATTCCTACCTAATAAATTTGTGCAGTCCTGATAAAAATAATTTGCATAAATCAAGAGAATCATTTATATTAGAACTCTCCCTATGCAAGGCGTTAGGAATTGCCGGGTTGGTTTTTCATCCCGGTGCGCACAAAGATTTGGGCGAAAAACAGGGATTGAGTTTAATTGCAGAAAGTATCAATATCGGTTTAGAAAAATTTCCGGAAATTGATACAAAACTTTTACTTGAAACAACTGCCGGGCAAGGCACTTCATTGGGACATAGTTTCGAGCAACTTGGACAGATCATTCAAAAAATTGAAGCAAAAGATAAAGTAGGCGTTTGTATCGATACCTGCCATATTTTTACGGCTGGTTATGATATCAGAACACAGGAAAGCTACCAGGCAACTTTTGAAATTTTTGATAAGATTATCGGTTTAAACCGGCTGGGCGCTCTCCATTTAAATGATTCAAAAAAAGAACTCGGCTCACGAGTGGACAGACATGAACGTATTGGACAAGGAAATATAGGACTCGAAGCATTCCGTTTGATCATGAATGACAAGAGATTTCAAAATGTGCCTAAAATATTAGAAATACCGGGTGGAGATGACTGTTATAAACAAGACATTGCACTTTTGAAAAGTTTGGTTGCTTGATTTTTCATTTTTGTAAAATAATAAAGTTTTTGGGAGTAATAGAATAAAAGAGTGGGAGAGCGAGAGTGAGGGAGATGGGGAGATAACCATCAGTTTAAGGAATTTTGAATTGTTGTTTTATTTACAATTGTCAATTAGCTGTCCACAACGGAACGTCCGCTATCTTTTTGGCGGATTCACAATTGATCGTGATAATTTGTTTTAATTATCAATTAGAAGGCAATTTAATTGTCAATTAATAATTGCGAATTGACAATTGTCAATGACCTACTCCAGATTTACGCTTAAACTGATGGCTATAGGAAATGAGGAGATTGTGGCAGTAGGAAAATGTCTCATCGCCAAATACTAACTTACGGATTACATAACATTTTTGTATCATTTGAAAAATTAAAGGGAACGAGGCAAATTTATGAACAAACAAAATTTTGATTTTATTGTTATCGGTTCTGGTCCTGGTGGGTATGTGGCTGCAATACGTGCATCGCAATTGGGCAAAAAAGTGGCAGTCGTTGAGAAAGAACATGTCGGGGGTATTTGCCTGAATTGGGGATGTATTCCAACAAAAGCTTTAATGAAAAGCGCGGAAACATATTCAACATTAAAACAGGCGAAAAAGTATGGATTTACTGTGGACAATTTTTCTTACGATTTCGGTGCAATAATAAAAAGAAGCCGGCAATTGGCAGGGAGAATGTCCAAAGGTGTACAGTTTTTATTCAAAAAGAATGACATCACTGTTATCATGGGAACTGCAAAATTAGCAGCCAAAGACAAGGTTTTAGTTTCGGATGCTTCCGGAGAAATAACAGATGAATTAACAGCTGACAAAATAATTATTGCAACCGGGGCGAGACCACGTTCAATACCCGGGATTGAAATAGATCGGAAACGTATCATCACCAGCAGGGAAGCGATGTCTTTGGAAAAAATGCCGGAATCCATGATCGTTATTGGCGCTGGAGCGATTGGTATTGAATTTGCATATTTTTATCAAACCCTGGGTTGCCATGTAACCATTGTTGAAATGCTGCCCAATATTTTACCGATTGAAGATAAAGAGATCACCGACGTTTTAACGAGATCATTCAAAAAATACCGGTCAAAAATCCACACCAATAGTATGGTAAAAAGCGTGCAAGCCGGAAGTGATAATGTTAGCGTTACCATTGAGTCAAATGGAGAAAGTACTGAATTGGAAGCAGAATTGGCGCTGATGGCAATTGGCGTGCAGGGGAACATTGAAGGGCTTGGTTTGGAAGATTTGGGCGTTGAAATAGACCTGGGCTACATCAAAGTCGATGACTCATTCCAAACAAATATCGAAAATGTGTACGCTATTGGTGATATCATTGGGCCTCCGTGGTTAGCGCATGTTGCCTCAGCAGAGGGGATAAACGCGGTGGAGAAAATGGCTGGAATGGATGTCAAGCCTATTGATTACAGCAGTATTCCCGGCTGTACATATTGTAAACCACAGGTTGCCAGTATTGGATTGACCGAAGAAAAAGCGCTTGAAGCCGGTTACGTTCTCAAAATTGGACGTTTTCCGTTTGTGGCAAATGGTAGATCTTTGGCAGCAGGAGAGAGCGAGGGATTGGTAAAATTAATATTTGATGAACGTTCAAATAAATTATTAGGAGCGCACATAATCCATGCCGAAGCAACAGAGTTGATCGGAGAACTTTCCGTTTTAAAAACATTGGGAATTGAAGGACACGATCTGATCAAAACAATTCATGCTCATCCCACTTTGTCAGAAGCAATTATGGAAGCAGGTGCTGCGGCTTATGATGAGGCTATTCATGTCTGATTGGTGAGTGGTAATTTGTGAGTGGTGATTGGTTCAAAATTGTTTCTATTCAGTACTTTGTGACCTTTGTGCCTCCCTGAATAGTTACATTATAATTATAAGGAAATACAGACTATGCTTTGTGTTCTTTGTGATTAAATTAGCTGCAACTTGTCGCACCATATAATAAAAGGAAATTATGAAAATTCGACAACAGCGTCATCCACGCTGGTTAAAAGTACCTTTGCCAGCAGGTGAAAAATTCAACGAAGTCAGGAAGCTTTTAAAAACACATAAGCTGAATACCGTGTGCCAGAGCGCTCACTGTCCTAATATTGGTGAATGCTGGGGACACCGGACGGCAACATTTATGATCCTCGGCAATGTTTGTACTCGTAACTGTCGTTTTTGTGCAGTGGATTCAAAACAACCATCGCCAGTTGATTTGAATGAAGCAAAGAGAGTGGCTGAAGCAGTTAAAACACTTTCGTTGAGATACGCTGTTATCACGTCAGTTACAAGGGATGATTTGATGGATGGCGGTGCATCGATTTTCGCTGATACGATTTATGAAATAAGAAAAGCTAATGGTGATTGTAAGGTGGAAGTTTTAATCCCGGACTTGAATGGCTCGGATGGTGCGTTGTCGATAGCTTTTAATGCAAAACCGGATATTTTAAACCATAATATTGAAACAGTTCCCTCTCTTTATAAACAAGTGCGACCCCAAGCTAATTACCAGAGATCGCTTGATGTTTTAAAAAAGGCTAAAAAGTTTGGTTTAATTACAAAATCCGGATTGATGTTGGGTTTAGGAGAAACATCAGCCCAGGTAATTGAAGTGATGAAAGATCTTCGAAAAGTAGCTTGCGATTTTTTAACTTTAGGACAATATTTACAGCCTTCTTCAAATCACTTGCCAATAGACAGATATGTTACACCGGAAGAATTTACCCAGTTAAAAGAAAAAGGTCTCTCTATGGATTTTAAACATGTTGAGGCGGGACCTCTTGTGAGGAGTTCGTATCATGCGGCGGTGGGATTTGATAATTTCCTAAATAAAAATGAGTTAGACAGAGAGTAAGAATATTTTTCGTTTTTGGTGATAAAATTCCAAGCTCCAAGCACCAAATTCCAAAACTTGTCCCAAATCTTTTTATCAGGATAAATTCCAAATCTTAAATTCCAATGTCTTTTGTTTGGAATTTGAGATTTGGAATTTATTTGTTATTTGGGATTTTGCGCTTGGAATTTTATAATTGATACATCCTAAACTTAATACCTGCAAATCCCCATACGGCTGCTACTTTTCCTTTTCCTGCTCAATCAAAAACTCAATCTCAACTTTCTCTTCTTTTCTTAATATCTCAAACTTGATTGAATCTTTCCAATTCTTAAAATGCAAATGTTTCTTCAAATCAGCCATTTTTTCAAATTCTTTTCCATCGACTGAAAGAATGACATCACCACGCTTGATTCCCTGTTCTTCGGCGATTGTTTCCGGGATAACGCGTTTTACTTTAAATCCGGTTTCCTCTTTTTTATTTATACTAAATCCAAAAGATGGATATTTCTCGTGTTTTTCTTCCGGTATGCCCCAGAGAAAATCAGCTAAACTGCGAATGACTATTTTGTGAGGAATAGGGCTTCCCATTCCGTGTTTCATACCCATTGGCGGTATTTTTGGTTTTTTCATTTTTGGAGGGGCTTCTTTTGACTCGCCTGTTTTCTCTTTTTCCTTTTTAATACTTTTTTTCACTCGCATCATTAATGATTCTTTAACAGTATCCGGCACATCTACACAAACCACTGAAGTGAAAGAAAGATTACTCCGGTTTTTGATTATTTTCCCGATACCGAGATTATAAACAACGTGCCCACTGCCGGCTAACAGGACTACATTGGATTCCGGGTTTTCGTGCGCTGCTTTGATGGCGCCATTTCCCATTGCTGCATCCCACAGACATTGAGCAGTATAAATTTTATTGAATACCGGCGCCGGCATGGTAGCATCCATTCCTTCCATTGCTACTTTAAAGAAAAATCGATGTTCGACATTTGATGTATCAATTTCAGGAATCTTCTTTTGTTCTTCTTCAGTCAGCGATTTTAATCCACTTCTGCCAATTTTTGATGCATATTTGTGTTCAATGTTTACGCCATACATTTTTAATTTATTTTCCCTGGCATAATCAAAGATGGGTTTATAATAACGATAGTTATGTCCCCAGGTATTGAAATAATCAACTTCCTCCAAAAATTCTTCTTCATTCGTCTTTCCTGATGCATAATTGTTCAAAGCCTCATTTTGAGCCGGGTTGAACATTTCCAGCGCCAGACAAACAGTCTGTCCGGCTTCAATTAATTTTTTAATTATTTCCAATTGCACCTGGTGATTGGTTTCAGAAGTATGACTTTCTCCAACCATTATAACCCGATAATCTTTGATCTTATTAATAAAATCTTCAACCGCCAGGTCGCTTTTATTATTTGTGTCAAAAATTTTGTTCAATTTAACGGCACAAAAATCAAATTTGGTGTTTGCATTTCCGATGGGAAGCATATCGGTGTTGAATTGGTTTTCTTCTGCAAATAGTGCGCTCATTAATAATAACAGAAAAATTAAAACTGCATTTGTTATCTTCATTTCAGGTTACTCCTGGTTTAATAATTTATTTGTGATTTTTTTTTAATGATGAAATTTTCTATTGACATTAAAAATTAAATCTTTTACATTCTAGCTTTTTATGAAACGATAAAAGTAGGAAATTTAAATTTGAAATGCAAGAATTTATTTCAAAATGACTTACTTTATAATTGAATTGTTTATAAATTGAATAATCCAGCAGACCGGAAGCAAAGCAAAGGACATCATGACTCAAACAAAAATTAAACCCGATCAATATTTACATTCTACAATATTAATAAATTCTGACCATCCTGATATTATAAATAAAGCAAGCGAATTAACACAGGAATCAGATACCCCCGAAGAAAAAGCACGGAAACTTTTTTATTTTATCCGCGACCATATCCGCTATGTTTTTAACGCGGATAGAGAAAAAGATCAATATTCCGCCTCAAGCATTTTAAAAAAGGGGAGAGGCTTTTGTACGCAAAAGTCTATTCTATTTTGTGCCCTGGCGCGTGCTTGTAATATTCCTGCAGGTATTCATTTTTACGACATTGATG
The DNA here is from genome assembly GCA_016783825.1 of Candidatus Zhuqueibacterota bacterium. GTDB lineage: Bacteria > Zhuqueibacterota > Zhuqueibacteria > Thermofontimicrobiales > Thermofontimicrobiaceae > Nigeripontimicrobium. The sequence continues at coordinate 8,829 of JADHVV010000093.1, forward strand.
ATTATACGTTGCCACAAAATTTTGTTGATCTTTTGCGAACAAAAACGCTGTATCGCCATGGCATTGTATCGCTTTATCTCGATGGAAGGTGGCATAAATATGATGCAACATTGGGCATCAAACTGGTGAACCGGAATAATCTAATTCCTGTTGAATTTTTTCCGGATCGGGATTGTTTAATGCATGAAAAAACTCAATCAGGAGAGAAACATATTGAATATGTAAAGGATTATGGATTAGTCGCAGATGTTACTTATGAAGAAATAAGATCCTGGTTCAAAAATTTTTATGGTCATTTGATGAAATAATACGACAAATATCGCGCTGAAACAACTGCTACTGCCACTGCCTGTACAGTTACCTTATTTTTATTATATCAGTTTAGACTGTGCAACTGCTACTTTTCGGTTTTTTTACCTTAGTTGATCGGATGTTACATTTTCACTCATCACAACTATAGTTAAGCTTACCCCCCTCGTTCACTGGCAAAATTCTGCGTCACTTTGAAATAGGGCATGTTGTGGAATTTTCTATCCTTAAAAAGTGCCGCGCCAACACCGAGAAATTTAAACTCTTTCGTATCGTTCTCTGCATGTACGGACGATTTCTAATCCTTCATCCACCAAACATTCCAGCATTAAATGTGAAGCTACCTGGTATTCAATGCCTGTCCAAACTTCGTTGCTGTAAACAAAGGGTAAGGACAGTTTCCCGCCTTTTGGCCAGGTACAGAGCAGTAAGCCTCCTTCATTACCCAGAGCATAAGATGGTCGCTGTGGATTCACATGATCGGAAAGATCGTTTTTGAGATTATATTTGTGAATTGCTTTGAGATGGCTTGTTACCTGCTCCTGGTTAATTATTTCATCAAGACCACACATTTGGGCGATCCAGCAACCGAGAATACCATCGGATAAACAACCTGTGCCGTATTGATATTTTGGACCCTCTTTTTGGAGAATCTCCCTTGCCTCCGGCGAATAGTTGATATTCCAATGACCTGCTGCTGCTTCAACAGGATTAAGCGTTACCAATCCTTCCCATTGAATTTTATGAAAAAAATACTCACCATCGAATAATTCATTTTCCATAAACTTGACACCCTTTTGAAGTAGTTTCTCATATTCGGATATATCGTCATCCAGTGCTTTGCCCATTTCAGTCATCGCAAATAAAGCGCCGAGATAGAAACTGGTGCAATGACCGTTTGGTCCCCAGTATTCGATGTCGTAAGTATTGTGATGCGGTTCTTCGAGATAGCCTTTTTCTTTTGGATCCCAGGTGTTGATACAATAATCCATACTTTGTTTTATTTGTTTCCAGAGCGCTTTGAGCCAATTGGTATCTCCTGAAATCCGCCACTCACGATGGACTTTCATAATGCCACCCAATTGACCATCGGCAGCCGAATGAAAATCATGTTTTATTGGACGGATGGGCAGACCGGAGCGAAATACCTGGTGTCCCGTTTCATTCTGACTAACCTTGAATTCTGTTTCACGCAGAGTGCGCTCAGCCTCTGGAAATAGATGGGGGATTGCTTGGGCGTAATTCCAAACGTGGGTGCAGGATCCGGAACAACATCCGCTATTATCATTGCAGCCTTCCCAGCACCACAAACGACCATCTGCCTGTCGCAAAACTGTTGGCGATTTTAAAATGGTTAGGTTTGCCGCCACTGCTTCAATAACCTCATCAGGGAGATTTGTATCATAAAAGGTATCTTTGAACAGGGTGGTTTTGCGGTTTAATTCATCATAATTATTTAGCCAAAAAGAGATAACTTCTTCAATGTTTTTGAATTTACCGGCATACCAGGGAACATAGGTTTTTGATTCACAACATGATTCGGCGGGCGAAGTTTCCAAGTCCCTGCCTGTCCTGATTTTTGTTTTTGGGGCATACCAGCTCAGCATCAAATGAATCATTTTTTCTTCACCAGGCTCAAGAGAAAAAGGGACAAAAAGAGATGCGCCAGGACTTGAATTTGGTATCGGCGGATTACTTACCACCTTTGCTTCTTGAATGTTTTTCCAGGTAATTGTAACCGGATCCCACCAACCGCCTCGGAACCAGCAATGGTCCACCACTGAATTAGAATCATTAACAAAAAAAGCGAATGCCCCTTCATGTTCAGGATTTTCTTCAATTCCTTTTTGCCAGAGTACAAATCCATTTTTTGTGGATTTTATGCCATTATTAACCTCACTGCCATAATGAGTTCTTTGGTTGGTCTTCATGAAATTTTTTGTATTATAAGAGAAGACAGCATCCATTGACTTCCCACTATTATTTTTAAAGTGATACTCCAAAGCGCCAATTGGCAGACTTGAATTGTCCGCATCCCCGGGAATGAATGGGCTCCAGCCAACAATTTCCACTTGCATTGGAATTTCCGAATCTTGCAAAGTTACCGTACCATAGGGAAACCTGGCTAAAAAAGATGCTTTTTCAAATCGCGGTAAACCATAGCTGCTTCGATCTGCGCCTCGTCCAGTACGCGGACCTCCAAAAAATTTCCAGTCTGGAACAGGACCTTCTAAAACTTTGGCAATATTCTTTTCCCCTTTAATACAGAGCGCAGCAAAAGAATATGGCTCGTGAAAAAAGTCCATCTGATTCCTGACTGAAACGTGAGAAATCGCTCCTGTTCCCTCAAGGCAAATCATACCGGCGCCAATTCCTCCTATGGGGAAGGCGACTTTGTTCAGGAAGGAATTTGAATATCTGCCATTGAAATTTCTTTTGTCAGGAAAATCTCTGTTAGGATTGCTGCAGAAAAGTGTTCCTAATAGGACGAATGAAATTAATAGGAGAATAAAATGTGTGAAAGAAAAATTAGATTGCATGGCAAAATCCTTTCATTTTTTAAATAATGAAATATAAAGATAAAAGTAGAGATTGAGAAAAATGATTCATCAGATCTTTTATAATAATTTTTTGAATAATTTAACCAAAAGTCTTCAATTTTTCTTTACCCCGCCTCTGCCTTTACCTTGAATTTTTTCGAAATAGAATTATTATTGAAAACATCATAGCTTAAATATCTATTCTGCCTTGTTCAAGTTAGGTTAATACAAATAATACTTAAACCCGGCAGATAAAATAAAACCGGTATTGTTTACTTCAGGTGGATCATCGTTCCAGATGACGGAATACACATCATCTTCCTCAGCAGTATCCCAATTGGTAGATTTTGCTGCAAAACGATAACCTGTACAAAAAACAAAATCGAATTGTTTTGATAGCGGGATTTCTGCAAGAATTCCAATTGGCAGAGAAATCAAAGCAGTATTTGCAATTTGCCCTTCATCATCTTTTTTAAAAGGAAAATCGATATTTAAACCGACCTTTAAGCCTAAATCAAACCTGGATGTGTTTAAGAATCGCCAGATACCAAATACATGAAAACCAAAACCAAAATTTTTATCGCCATAAGAATCTGAAACGCGAATGAATTGCATTCCATAGCCACCATCAAAATCGCTCATTGGATTCATGTGATAATGAATGCCGAAATTGAAGTAATAATCTGTCGCAGGAGCGACAAAATTCAATTCAAAACCATCGATTTGATCAAAGAAATCCACCATCCAGCTTCCCGGGGAATAGTTCTGCCATGAGCGGATTATTTTTAAACTGCTGCTATCGCTTGCCGTGTCAACAACTGAAGCAAAGCCAACACAGCCCCCGGGCACAATATATTCTCCGTCTTCATCCTCCCATATCCTTTCAGGCTCAACAAGTTCAAAGAGCGCTCCTTTTCCAACGCCATAATTTGTTCCGAACGGCAGTTTCAGTTTACCCTTTGTGGTTGTTTCAATATCAGCGTATAGCCAGTAGATTTTCTTAAGTTCCATTTTTAATTTTTGCCAAAGGTCTGCTAATGCTTTCTCTTTTGATTGTTTTGGAGAACCACCCGCGTGCGATGCTATTATCTCGAGGAAACCCAAATGGTTCCCTGTTTCATTATCAAAAAAATTAAGAAGAGTATAAATTTCCGTAAAAATATTTGTTGAATCTGTTTGTGTTTTCCCGTTGGCGTTTTTTTTAAAAATTGATCTCTTCAGAGTAAAATAGGTCTCTTTTTCTTCCGGTTCGACATTAAATTGGGAGATTTCTGTCGCGCTTACTACTATTTCTTCCCTTATTCCATTAAGTTCTTTAAAAGTAACAATAGTGTACTTTTTTGCTGTGCTGTTTTTATTTATAAGCGTAGAGTTAAGTTCAATGCCAGCCAGGACATCATGCACTCCAATACGCTCAAGAATATCAGCTAATAAATTTGCGATCTCATCCTCAATAGTATAGCGCATTGAATTTTTGGCATAGGCGGGAAGGGGCAGCCTCATTTTTTTTATGTTGATTTCTGATTCTGTGGTGTCTTGTTCCTGGGCTTTAATGCCTGTTTGAAAGACTAAAGAAATTATTATCACAATTAATAGAATCAACCTGGTGTGAGTCATAAAATTAAATCCTTGAGATTTTGGGAATTAATAGTTTTTAAAAGTTTATTTCTTGTACAATGCGAAAATAATCTGAATTCAAAAAAAGTGTAAATGAATGGTAATTTGGTAATAGGGAAATTAGTTACAAAACAGTTAATTTTTTGCCCAAAAAGCAACAATTTTTGTAACTGTTCAGCTATTCGTTGTATTCTTGTCATTCTGAACGGGGGAGGCGATGTGGGAGGTTGGGAAGTGAAGAATCTCGTAGTAATTGTAAACATTGAGGAGATTCCTGTATAGTTACATTTAAAAATAAGTAAATACAGACTATGCTTCGGTCGCAAGCTCCCTCAGAATGACATTTTTAACCACACTGAATAGTTACCAATATTTTTCCTTTTTGGTTCTGGCTTGTCCCGATTCTTTTTATCGGGGCTTGTCCAGGTTGGGTAATGAAAATTCAATCTGTATAAAGAACTCCCAATTACCCAATAAACAAATTACCTATTTACCTTGTACCTTTTCCCATCCACCTGACTTCGAAGACCTGACAGCTGCTTCAATAATTTTCATTTCAGAGTGACCGGCATAAAAATCAGGATAGTTTGTCTGAATTTTTTTACCTTCGCGTTTTGCTGCTACTGCTGTGTAATAGTCCATGAAAAAATTATAAATTGTATCGTGATAACCAATGGGATGCCCCGTTGGCAGGGAAGCATACTTCCGGGTGTCTTCTGTCTGCAATAATGGTGATTCATAAAATATTTCGTTAGCTTTATCCCGATGACCGATTGTGATGGCGTTAGGATGGACATGATTCCAGGAATAAGATTCTTTGGAGCCGTAAACCTGCAAATCGATATCAACCTTTTTTCCAATGGCAAGCTGGCATGTTGAAAAGTTACCACGTGCGCCATTTTCCAGGCGGATGAAAATGGTTGCATAATCTTCAACCGGGATTTTGACTTCTTCCACATCGTTGTTTTGTGATGCTCCAAATGACAAAGGCCCTGATTTAGGTTTCTTGCGTGTCGGTAAAATAGTGTGGAATTCTGCCATGATTTCTATTATTCTTAATCCTGTTACAAATTGAACCAAATCACACCAATGACTTCCCAAATCTGCCATAGTATTTGAAGCGCCAGCCATACCGGGATCAAGACGCCATGAGTAGTCCGTATCAAAAGAAAGCCAATCCTGCAAAAAGTGTCCTAATACCAATCGGACATCGCCCAAATTTCCATTACGAACCCGTGCTGCTGCTTCCTGAAGCACCGGATAATAACGGTAACAAAAATTAACACCATGAACCGTATTGTGTTTTTCGGCAAGCTCAACAAGGACGGCTGATTCTTCTGATGTTAGCGCCAGCGGCTTTTCTGATAAAACTTCTTTCCCGGCTTTAATTGCCTCCGAGTTGATTTCAAAATGGAGATGATTGGGCGTGCAGTTGTGAATTATCTCCACTTCTTTTTCTTGAATAAGTTCACTTGCTGTATAAAATACTTTTGGAACGTCAAATTTTTTTGCTGCATTATTTGCTGATTGCTTGTTGCTATCTGCCACGGCGACAATCTCCACGTCAGCAAACCTGCGTAACATTTCCAGATGAATAATACTGATATAACCGGTTCCGATCAATCCGACTTTAAATTTTATCATTTTTGATTTCCTATGTTTGAATGCTTAACATTCGTATTAATAACTTGCTTTTATTCGAGCAAATTGCTATCTTTTTAGAAAAATTAATATTCACTTTATAATACAATATTCAAATATAATTGTCAAGGAAAAATATGAATCCACCAAAACAAACCCGCCGACAATTCCTAAAACAATTGGGACTAACAGCAATTTCAGTTGCAGCCTCAAAAAATATTTTTTCCTGTGCGAAACCACAAAAACCAAATTTTGTTTTCATTTTAGTTGACGATTTGGGCTGGACAGATTTGGGATGTTTTGGCAGTACTTTTTATGAAACACCCAACATCAATCACTTGGCATCAGAAGGAATGCGGTTCACTGATGCCTACGCTGCTTGTCCTGTTTGCAGTCCCACCCGGGCAAGCATTATGGCTGGCAAATACCCGGCTCGAATGAACACTACGGATTGGTTTGGCGCACCTCAACCTGAAACAGCTAAAAACCATTGGACGCGCAACAAACCGTTATTGCCTGCCCCGTATATTGAACATCTTCCTTTAGAAGAAGTGACCGTTGCAGAAACTTTGAAACAAAACGGTTATGCCACATTCTTTGCTGGTAAATGGCATCTTGGCAGAGAAGGCTTTTACCCGGAGAACCAGGGCTTTGATATTAATAAAGGCGGCTGGGAGCGCGGCGGTCCTTATGGCAGGGGAAAATATTTTACACCGTATGATAATCCAAGATTATCGGACGGACCTGAGGGTGAACATTTACCCGATCGTCTTGCCAGTGAAACCTGCCGGTTTATTGAAGCTCATAAAGAGAAACCATTTCTTGCTTACTTGTCCTTACGGGAATCAGGGCGGCAGTCCCGGCGCTGCGGTTCGTGAAGGTGATTTTAAGTTGATTGAGTTTTTCGAGGACAATCATATCGAGCTTTATAATTTGAAGGATGATATTGGTGAACGGAATAATCTCGCTAATACCAATCCCAAAAAAGTGAAAGAGATGCTGGGAAAACTTCATCAGTGGCAGAAAGATGTGGGGGCGGGAATGGTAACGCCTAATCCTGATTACGAAAAAATATAGCCTAAATAGTGTCTGTCCGAGAAAATGTCATTCCGGTCGGATCCGCCAGCTGGCGGAGTAGTACCGGAATCTCGTGCAAATAATCAGGAGATTCCGGCATAAAACATCGCCAGAATGACAAAACATGCCTTTTGCGGACAGACACTAAATACCATGATTTAATATGATATTGCAAGGTTTTTATATCAAGTACATCATGTTCATTGTCCAAAAAAGCTTTTCACACTTTAATCAGACAGCACAAGTGATAACAAGAAAAAGGAATATCATTTTATGAATTCGAGAGAACGCATCCTCGCAGCAATCGATCACAAAGAGCCTGATAAAGTCCCGGTTGATTTGGGAGCCACGCCCAGTTCTGGTATCTCAGCGATTGCTTACAGTAACTTGAAAAAGCATCTGGGTATCAAAGAAGGACATACCCGGATTTACGATGTTGTCCAGCAATTGGCTTTGCCTGAAGAAAATATATTAGATCGATTCGGTATCGATGTGCTGGATGTGGGGCGAATGTTTAACATTGAAGAAAACAATTGGTACGATATTACAATGGCAAATGGCGATCGTGCGCAATATCCAAAATGGTTTTGTCCGGTAAAAGAGAATGATGGATCCTGGAATTTTTATGCGAAGGATGGCACGCCAATCGCCAAAATGCCGGAAGGTGCTACATTTTATGATCAAACTTGTTTCCCATATATAGATGGTTATCCAAATAATTTTAAAAATCTTCCCGTTGCAATGGAGAAAGTTTTGTGGGCAGCCATGCCATTAAGTCCCTGGGATAATGCGCATAAACCGGATTTCTGGCAACAATTACGGGACAAGGCAATTTCCCTTCGTCAGCAAACAGATCGCGCTCTGATAATTGGCGTCGGGTGCAATTTATTTGAGTGGGGTACTTTCCTGCGCCGTCTTGACAATTTTCTCATGGATTTAATCATCGAGCAGACGAATGTGGAAGCGCTGCTGGATGCTTTGATGGAAATCCATTTGAATACACTGGATAAGGTTTGCCAATCAGTGGGAGATATTGTGGATATTGTAAAATTCGGTGATGATCTTGGATTGGACAGTGGTCCCTTTATGTCACCCGAAATTTATAAAAAATTGTTCAAGCCGCGACATACGATGTTGTGTGATTATGTGAAGAAACATAGCCAAATGCGTACCTATTTGCATAGCTGTGGTTCAATTTACAAGCTGATGCCTGATCTAATTGAAGCTGGATTTGAAGTGATCAACCCGGTGCAGACAAATTGTGCTGATATGGAGCCGGAGAAATTGAAGCGAGAATTCGGACAGGACATCACTTTTTGGGGCGGCGGTGTTGATACCCGCCAGGTTTTGAATCGTGCAAAACCGGAAGAAGTGAAGTACCAGGTTAAAAAAAGATTGGAAATTTTTTCACCCGATGGTGGATTCGTTTTTAACACGGTTCATAATATTTTACCGGATGTGCCGCCGGAAAATATTATCGCCATGTTTGAAGCTGTTGAAGAATTTAATGGCGCTTAAACATGGAATTGCACGGTTATCCATTTTGCTCCGCAAATGTATAAAATTGACTATTCCAAAGTCTCACTTTGAAGATGGATCTATGGTGATGTTCTTGTAAATATATGTAATTTATTGACATCCCCCCTGTCCCCCCTTCAAAAGGGGGGAACTACACAACCTTATTTTTTAAAATATTTCAGCTTGCGGAGCTAACTGGATAACCGTAATGGAATTGATCGAATGGATATTTACAAATTTGTTCATAAAAAATACTGTTATCTATTGTGATTCGTAAAAGGAATTACGTTCTATTCAACGCTAAATTTTCAGGAGAAATAAGCCATGAGTAAATTCAAACTTCAATTAGTAACGTTAACTTTTTTTATTATTGCTTTTTTGAATTGCAATCCAAAACAAGAATTGAAAATTCAACGTTTCGGCAGTTTAATAGGCGTCAAAAAGGAATTTGAAGAACGTTACATCATTCTGCATAAACACATCTTTCCCGGAGTGCTCGATCGTATCCACAAATGCAACATCAGCAATTATTCCATATTTTTAAAAGACGGTATCTTGTTTTCCCATTTCGAGTACATCGGTTCGGACTTCGCTGCTGACATGGAAGCGATGGCAGATGAGACGACCGAAGAGTGGTGGAAACTCACCGATCCAATGCAGGAGCCGCCTGAAGATCGTAAAGAGGGTGAGTGGTGGGCATCTATAGTATTACCAGTTGAATCTTTGTTTTTTGTGCAAAAGTTTTTTCTAACCCAGATCACTTAACTCTTACATCAAAAAGGCTGAGGCGAAGGCTAAGGCGGAGTAAGGTATAAGATTAAAGGATTAAGAATTTTT
>JADHVV010000094.1 GCA_016783825.1 Candidatus Zhuqueibacterota bacterium
CCTGTGCCCGAAGGGTGCTTTAATCTTATACCTTGCTTCGCCTTTGCCTTCGCCTCAGCCTTTTCGGTATGAAAGTTAATTGATCTGGGTTAGAAATTCTTTTGCACAAAAAACGAAGATTTGACTTGTAATACTATAAGGAAGCGTTTGGCGGGCAAAATGGTGGCAGGGCATATCACATGAAAAATAAAGGCTTTACAATTATTCGTTTAAATGGTGATTCTTTAAAAAAAGATATTGTTGAGTCCGCGGTCGAAACGATAAAGGACACAAACCATCCAGCAGTATATCCACTGAATGTAATTAAAGAATTTACAAAACTATTGACTTCTGAAAATGATATTGTTTTGGATCCATTCAATGGGAGTGGCACTACGTGTGTTGCTGCAAAAAAATTAAGAAGAAGATATATTGGAATAGATATAAATCAAGAATATTGTAACATTGCCAAAAAAAGATTAGGAGAATTGTATGTCTATTAAAGCAGACCATAGTAGTATTATCCAGGATGTTTACGAGGCTGCATTGAAAATATTACAAAACGATGAGTTGGAGAAATACATTAAAAAATTAAATAAAAATGAAAAAGAATATCTTGACACAGTTTGTAAAAATGCTGAGACAAAAAAAGGAGTATTAGTAAAAGATGCTTATGAAAAGTTTAAAGCATATCCAATAAATCGATATTATATTTTAACAACTGCTGACAAAGTTAATAAAGAAGATGAAAAAAATATTCTTGCAGAAGTGAATAAAATATCTACAATTCACGGATGCCAGGTAATTGTAAACGGAATTTACCCTTCATTAAGGTATTATCTCAGATTGTTGAATAATACTTATACTTTTATTGATCAATATGTTGATAATATCAAATTAGATCGAGCTCTTAAATTTTCACACAAAGAAAAATGGAATGAAATTATTGCCATTGAAAGTTGAATTGCTTGTACAAATGAATTTGTTTCGGAAATGAAAATTGAAAAACTTACTACTATTTTTAATACCATCATTAATATGGGGATCCACATGGCTTGCCATCAAATTTCAGCTTGGTGTAGTTGATCCATTAGTATCTGTGGTGTACCGTTTCTTTTTTGCCTCGATAATCCTGTTTATTTTCTGCCGCGTTACTAATTTAAATTTGAAATATAATACCAGGCAGCATCTTTATATGGCATTACAGGGCTTCCTACTTTTTGGAATTAACTATTGGTTAGTCTATCTGGCAGAACTCCATCTACCAAGCGGACTGGTAGCCGTAATATTTTCAACATTAATTTTTATGAATATTTTAAACGGTGCTATTATTCTAAAATCATCCATACGACCAATAGTTATCTTCGGCGCGATAATGGGCTTTATTGGAATCGGGTTGGTTTTTAAGCAGGAACTGTTTTCCTTTGGTCTTTCGAGCAATAATTCTATGGCTTTGATATTGGCAATTTTGGGCGCATTCCTCGCTTCCCTGGGAAATATAACATCAGCCCACAATCAGAAAAATAATCTGCCTGTTATCCAAACGAATGCGTTTGGAATGTTGTATGGTGCAATTTCCATGTTAATTATTACGCTATTGGTGGACAAACCTTTCAATTTCGATGTGTCATTTGCCTATATCAGCTCGCTTATCTATTTAGCAGTTTTCGGATCGGTAATTGCTTTTAACAGCTATTTAACCCTGCTTGGCAGAGTTGGCGCAGATAAATCAGGGTATGTGGCATTGGTAATCCCGGTTTTTGCATTAATTTTATCGACTATTTTCGAAGGTTATCGATGGACTATTTTCGCTTTGTTTGGTGTGTTTTTTATTTTAATGGGAAACGTTTTAGTTTTAAAGAAGAAATGAAAAATCATTCATAAAATTTGGTGTAATATGAAAACAAGACTAAGTGTTAATCTAAACAAGATCGCCTTGCTCAGAAATGCAAGGGGCAAAAATTTTCCGGACCTGGATAAGTATGCCAGGTTGTGCCTGGATAGTGGCGTTAAAGGGATAACGCTGCACCCTCGACCTGATCAGCGTCATGCCACCTATGCTGACGTAATAGCCATGTCAACAATTGTTTCCGAATATGATGGAGCTGAACTTAATATTGAAGGTAATCCAATAGATAGATTTATGGAGGTTGTTTTGGAAAATAAGCCCCATCAATGCACATTAGTTCCTGATACGCCAAACCAGATAACTTCGGATCATGGTTGGGATTTGAAAAAAGACGCTCAAAAAGTAACTCGGATTGTCAGGAAACTAAAGGATTCAGGAATAAGAGTCAGTCTATTTATGGATGCAGATTTGGAACAAATAGAGATTGCCAAAAATACAGGTACGGATCGAATCGAGTTATATACCGAGGAGTATGCCAGTAGTTATGGCACTAAAGATTCAGAAGGTGTTTTTGAAATATATCGTTCCGCGGCTTTATTTGCTAATAAAATTGGACTTCAAGTAAATGCCGGGCATGATTTGAACCTAATTAACCTGGAAAAATTTCTTACCATAGGTAATATTAAAGAGGTATCGATTGGTCATGCTATTATTGTGGAATCATTAGATTACGGGATGGAAAATACTATTAAAAAATATTTGAAGATATTGAATGCGTAGGAATAAAAATTCTTAATTAATCCGAATGAGAATTAATGTGTTTTAAAAACCGAATGAATAATAGAAGATTCATTGTAACTATTCGGGCAAAACAATATCCATGCAAAATTAATATCTTGACTTTTTGGCAATAATTATTTATTTTAAAAATTAAAATATTTTAATGAACAGCCTGTTAATCAACATCTGGAGAAGATGCGATGAGTACAGAAAACGTGAATGCAATACAATACCAAAACGGTCTCGAAGAAATACGTGATATTATCGTAGGCAACGAAATAAAAGAATGGCGAGACAGGGTAAATGATTTAAAGCAGGAATGCAACAAATTAAAGAAAAGGCTCAGTACTTTTGAGAAGAACTTTGATGATTCAAATAATTTAATTAAAGAGAAAGTTCAGAAACTCAAAGTCTCTCAAACAAATCAACAGGAAACACAATTGTTGATTGAAAACATAAAAAAAGAATTAGATCGACAATTAAACGAAATTAGAGAAAACAAGGTTGATAAAGATCAAATTGGTCAGGCGTTCATCGATTGGGGCGCTAAAATCAAGCAGGAAACAGCCAACAAAGCAGAATAACTATGCAAGCTGATAACGACAAATCGCTAAATGTGCTAAAGGAAATTCTTTTAAAAGAAGACAAGGACAAACTCCAGCATTTAACAACAGGGTTCAGCCGCCTCAAAACGCAAATAGAAGATAAAGAATCTTTGATAAATTCATTGGAACCTGTCATCGGCGATTTGCTGGAACGTAAAATAGCCAGTTCCAGGGACGAAATGGCAGATGCGTTAGCCCCTATTATGGGTGAAGCGATAAAACGGCAAGTGTCTGAAGCGAAAGACGATGTGGTGGATGCGCTTTATCCTGTCATTGGCAAAACGATTAGAAAATCAGTCGCCGAAGCCATGAAAAATTTAGTCGAAACTGTCAATCAAAAAATCGATTCGACTTTTAGGGGGAAACTTTTTGCAAAACAGGTTCAGTCCAAAGTTACAGGGATTTCAAAAGGTGAATTAATTCTGAAAGATGCGCTGCCGTTTCATGTAGAAGAAATATTTCTGATCCACAAATCAAGCGGTTTGTTAATCGCTCATGTTTCCTCTGCTAAAGCAGAATCTTCGGTTGATCAGGAACTGGTCAGCGGAATGCTCACTGCGATTAAAGATTTTGTGGGTGAAGCTTTTAAAACTGAAAACAAACAGGATTTGAATGAAATTCAATATGGTGATTCGAAAATACTGTTGGATTTTGGAAATTATTCTTATTTAGCAACAGAAATAACAGGCATCGAACCGCGCGATTTTTAAATGAATTTGCAAAATCTAAACAGACGAATCCACAATCGTTTTCATAAATTATTAAGGCAGTTTGATGGTGATATAACCTTTTTTGGTGATATAACCAAACCGATGCAAAAGTTGTTAGACTCATACAAGTCAGCAAAAGCAATAGAAACATCACAGAAACCAAAGTTTTCGCCGCTGACTCTTATTTCTTTTTTTCTCATATTTTTTTTTTAATAATCGCCGCCATAAAAACACCTGGATATTTTGCCCAGAGAAAAATCCAAAAAATAATAAACACTAAACTTGAAACGATTCCTGCACTGAAAAATGGACAGGTTGATTATGAGTTATCAAAGAAAAATCTTACAATCTTCGGAAAAGTAAATTCTATTCAAGCAAAAAACAAGATTGATAGTTTGTTGCACTCCGTTAAGGGGATAAAAAAATTAAACAATAATTTGGTCGTTCTTCTCCCTGAAGCAGAAATATTACGTCAAATTAAACAAAAAATATCAGGGAGAAAAGACTTTAAGAATTTAGATAATAAGTTTATAATTGAAGAAGACCAGGTTGTTATTGAAGGATTTGTACCTGACCAAAAAATAAAAAGTGAAATAGGATATTTAGTTAGTGAAACAGTCGGAGTAAGAGTCGTTATCAACAATTTGACTGTTTCTGAAAATTTTGAAAACGAGGCAAAAAGAATTAAAGAATTTTTAAGCAAACAAACAATCTATTTCCCGATTAACAGATTTACAATTCCTGAAAATCAGATCGAAAAATTAAATGAGATGGTTGATTTTATAAAAAAGCAAGACAAAATAAAATTGAATGTAAAAGGTTTTTCGGACATATCATCGTCTTTTGAATATAATTTAAAAATATCAAGACTTCGGGCACAAAATATAGCTGATTATATCATTTCACAAAATTTTCCATCAGACGACATTGTAGTTGAGTATTTTGGAGACAGCGATCCAGTTGCATCCAATGATACAAAAAATGGGCAAGCAAAAAATCGACGCGTTGAGTTTGGTTTTAAGTGGAGAGAAAAAAATAGTGAAGCAACAAATAGAAACTTGTAAAAAAATATGTATGTTAGGTTCATTTGGTGTTGGTAAAACAAGCCTGGTGAGACGTTTTGTTCATAACAAATTTGACGAAAAATATCTCACAACGATCGGCGTTCAAATCAGCCAAAAAACACTATCGCCCATAAAAAATAGTAATGAAAGCCTTAAACTTATTTTATGGGATATCGCCCATATTGAAAAATTTGATAATGTAATAAAAAATTACTTTCGTGGTTCACATGCAGCCATCATTGTTTTTGATTTTAGCCGCCCCCAAACTTTCAAAGAGAGTGATGTTTTTTTAAAACCTTATTTCAATGTAAACCCAAAAAGCAAAATCATTTTTGTTGGTAACAAGGTTGATCTGGTTGAAGGGGATTCAATTGAAACGGAACAATTATTGCAATTTGCAAAAAAATTTAATACATCGCATTTTTTGACCAGCGCAAAAACCGGGAAGAATGTTGAAGCATTGTTCTCGAAGCTGGGAAGTTTATTAACCGGGGCAAAATAGAATGGCTGTTGATTATACCAGTCAAATACTTGAAGAAAAAAAAATAGCTTACGCCATATTTGATAAGGACTTATTTTTAACAAACCACAGCAGTAATTTTAATAAAATCACGCATCAAAAACTCGAAAAAGGTTCAAATTCCCTCTGGAATATTTTCCCCGAATTGTTTTGAAGTGAAGACCAGGTTCACGCAATTCTCCATAGAAAACAAAAAAAATATATTCTTGAAAAATTAAGTAAATATTCAACAAGCGGTAAACTCCATTATTATAGTTTATCATTGCTCCCTGCCAAACACAGAGCACAACTTACCACGGATATTGTTTGCATTATCGAGGACACTACGGTTGAATCTTCGCTTGAACAACTGTTGAATCAACAAAAACATGAAATTAAACTACTGCAGGCAAACCTTGCAAGTTATGGAGATTATTCAAGCGGTAACATTATCGGAGAATCTGAACACATAAACAAGGTCAGGCAATACATTCAAAAGGTCAAGAATTTCAGTAACTCAACAATACTTTTGCAGGGAGAAAGCGGAACAGGCAAAAATTTAGTGGCGCGAGCGATACACCAGGCTTCAACACAACCGAAATCACCATTTGTTGAAATTAATTGCGCGTCGATTCCTGAAACGCTTCTTGAGTCGGAAATATTTGGTTATGAAAAAGGAGCGTTCACGAATGCTATAACGAACAAAAAAGGTTTGTTAGAAGAAGCGGATGGAGGCACGCTTTTTTTAGATGAAATAGGCGAACTGCCGTTTGCTTTACAAACGAAATTTCTTTCCTTTCTTGAAACAAAATCTTTTCGTAGATTGGGAAGCACGCAGGAGAAAACAGTTAAACCACGGGTGATCGCTGCAACAAACAAAAATCTAAAACAAGCCGTAGCCAATCATGAATTCCGCCAGGATCTATTTTATCGCCTTAATGTTTTAAATTTAACACTCCCACCGTTGAGAGATTTGGGCAACGACATTGTAATCATTGCTGAAAATTTCATTCGTGTCTTTGCTTATGATTTCCGTAAAAAGATAAATGGATTAACGAATCAAGCTAAAGCAAAACTTATAAACTACTCCTGGCAAGGGAATGCCCGGGAATTAAGGAATGTCATCGAGCGAGCCATCATTTTTGCCGAAGGGTACAAAATTGACGCTGATGATATTATACTTGAGGAAAAAATTTCAAATGATACAGACAATGGTTTGATCATACCAGAAGATGGAATTATGTTAGCTGATGTCGAAAAAAAATTATTGCTCGATGCGCTGTCAAAAACCAAGGGAAATCAATCACAAGCTGCAAAATTATTGGGACTTACTTTAGATACATTCCGCTATCGAATAAAAAAATACGACATTACCCGTTAGTTATTTTTTCTAATTATTTAATCGAATTCGATTTACCCCCTCACCTGCTGATTTTCAATATTTGAAATTATTCTTAAAATTCTTCGCCACGAATCCATTTCAGTTTTTTCGTTTTCATAAAGTTGGTCATATCACCAAAAAAATGTGGTTATATCACCAACCCAGCCTAATATTTTTTAATAAAAAAAATTCCATTTCATGGCTATTCATCTTTTTTCTTTGAAGATGAATAAATTATCCTTCAACTTTGATGGTTGTTTTTATATAAGTTATGGTCATTGTATTCGGTAGTATAAAAAATAACAAAAAAAATTATTCTCCAGACTAATTAACTTTCAAAATGGCATAACCTTTGTTTAATACAAATTCAGTAATACTGAAATGTCATATTGTTCCAGGGTGGACTAGATAATTACGATCGCTGTTTTTATTTTTTAACCTTAAACAACGCAGGAGGTGTAACTTGAAAAACAGTTTTGAATGGGAGATTGATACACAAATGTGCAGGGCGAAACATATTGGTCCAACAGGATTTGCAGAATGTTTAACGGATAATGCTATTGGCTGTAAATATTCACTTCCTTTTGGATATAGCTTTTTATGCAAGCATCCACAAAGAGAAAAATATATTAAAAACACAATGAAAGATAAAAAAAAAGTAATATTTTTGCAGAAATAATTTACTCTATATAAACATCTCCTCTGTCCCCTCAAAGGGGATGCGTTATTTAACTCCTCTTTGAGAGGAGATGTAATTCATTGTTGGCTGATCGATCAGCTTACTCATTTAATTTATTAACTTATTTAGTGGAGGAAACATGAAATTAAAATTAGCTTTGTTACTAACTGTTTTGCTTTTTATCCTTACGTCTGTGGTGAACAGCCAATCCTGGGACCAGGCAAAAGGTATCGGATTGACTGGTAGTTTTATTAAATTTATTGGTGATGAAGTGGACCGTGCAGCAATAGGAAACTGGAGTGGTTTATCATTAAGGTATGGCGTTTCATCTCATGTTATGTTTGATTTGAACGCGGACTACGGTAGTTTTAAGCCATCTGTAGGTGGTTCACTGATTAAAAGAAGCCAGAAGGATAAAAATGCACCCTACAGAACTTTTTTATTTCCCATTAATTTGGAAATGAAATATTCTCCTGTAGAAGAAGGAAGCTTAAAACCGTACATCAGTTTTGGTGCAGGATTAGTATTTTGGGATTTGCGCGATATTGGCGGTACCGGCATGACTTTCTTTGGCGATCAAAAACTGCGCTGGGGCAAGCGAGTTCATGGCGCAATTCGCAAAGAGTTCGATTTAATGGCTGGCTTAGGCATGGATATCTTTTTGTCGAATAGTATTGCACTCGATATCGAAGCCGGATTCAAAAAAACATTAAACTCCGATATCGAGGACAATGTTGGACAAGATGACCATAATAATGCTGTTTTAACAGGACGGGCAACACTTTCCTACTATTTCGGATATTACAAAGATACTGACAAAGACGGCATTGAAGATAAACATGATGCTGATCCCTATCATGCTGAAGATTATGATGGCTTTCAAGGTGATGACGGTGCGCCAGATGATGATAATGATGGCGACGGCATTCCTGACTTGAAAGATAAAGCGCCTAACGAGCCAGAAGATAAAGACGGATTCCAGGATGAAGATGGCGTGCCCGATCTTGACAATGATGACGATGGATGTCCTGATAAAAAGCCATTCATTGAGAAAAAAGGCGCTAAGTTAATTTTGAAGGGAATCAACTTTGCATCAGGCAGCGCTACACTAACAGAAGATTCGTATGAAACGCTGGATAAAGTAGCTGCTGGTCTGAGAGACAATATTGAAGTAGCCATTGAAATCAGAGGATATACGGATAGCTATGGCTCAGCAAAAGCAAACCAAAAATTGTCGCAACGTCGCGCGCAATCAGTCATGCAATATTTAATAAATGCGGGAATTGATCAGTCAAGACTCAAAGCTGTTGGTTATGGTGAAAAAGATCCCATTGCCACGAACAAAACAAAAGAAGGTCGCGCCCAAAACCGCAGAATCGAATTTATTTGGATAAAATAAAAATGTTACATTTGCGGAACAACCAGAAAGAGGGTGCATTTCGAAAAGGCAGTAGTTTTTTAAACTACTGCCTTTTTTTGTAGATAAAAAAAACAAAACAACCCAACGCGACAAGCTGCAATAAAAAATCACCGCAAAGGCGTTAAATCCACAAAGAAAATGTAAAACTGCAGAAAAATACTTATTTAGTGTCCGTCCTAAAAAGCAGTCATTCCTGTTGAAGCGAAGCGTAGTACCGGAATCTCTTACTTATACAAAGGAGATTCCGGCACAAAAAATCGCCGGAATGACAAAACAGGCATTTTTCGGACAAACACTATTTAATTTTCTGGAATAGGAGACATCAGCACCAGCGATGAAGCGAATTGGTTTATGCAATGGTAACAAAACGATTTTTCCCTGGAATTTCTATTGAATTGTTTTCGCAGTCCGGGTGTCCACATTCCAATTGTGTAAAAACGAAATGTTCATGGATATATTTTTGATCTGATAAAATATCTATTGAAATTTTGGTTTAAATATTTTATATTGAAAACGCATATTTAAGTAAAAGAATTGAATTATTCAATACCTTTTTAAGAGAGAAGAGTGATGGACAAAGAACAAGTTAAAAAAATGGCAAAAAATCCTAATAATATTCCCGGCATTTATAATTATTGTGATCGCTGGTGCGAACGTTGTGCTTTTACTTCTCGCTGCCTGAATTTTTCCATGAGTGAAGAGGAATTTTCCGACCCGGAAACCCAGGACATGCAGAACGAAAAATTCTGGGAAAAACTGAACGAAACATTTAAAGTGACGCTGGAACTGTTGCAGGAAATGGCGGAGGAGCAGGGCATCGATTTAAGTTCGCTTGATCTTGAAGAAGGTGCGGAAACTGAAAAGCAGGATCGAAAAGAAGTTGAAAATCACGAGTGTACCCGAGCCGGTAAAAGATACGCGAAAATGGTGGGTGAATGGTTGAAAACATCCAAACCGCTTTTTGAAGAAAAGGACAAGGAACTGAACGAGAAATTGCAACTTGAATTGCCCAACTCTTTTCCTTTCGTCGAAGCTGATGAAATTGAAGATGGCATCGATGTGATACAATGGCACCAGCATCAAATATTTGTAAAATTATCACGAGCAATTCATGGAAGAATAGATGAAGAACGGGAAGAACCGGATGATTACCCAAAAGATTCGGATGGATCAGCAAAAGCAGCGCTCATCGCAATTGACAGATCAATTGCTGCCTGGGGCAGGATTTTGGAACATTTCCCGGACCAGGAGGATGAATGTTTGAAAATTCTTGTCCATCTTGAAAGACTGCGCCGAAAAACAGAAAAGGTTTTTCCTGAGGCGAGAGCGTTTGTACGACCGGGGTTTGATGATTAATTCCAAAAATAGTAGAATCGTTGAACAATAGGTACAAATCAAAGAGTAACAATTATGCCCCAAAAGGAGTTATGGAGTATTGGATTAATGGAGCTTGGTTCCAACATCTATTCTCCATTACTCCAACAATCCATAACTCCAGTACTCCATAAATCCAATGCTCCGTTTATTCATTTTCAGCTATTATTTGTCAGCCTTTTCAAGCAACATCTCCAATACCTCCCGGTGCGCCGAAAAAGCAATATTACCCGGCAAATCATCCAACGAAAAAAATCTAACATCGGAGGCATCATCACCCGGTTTTAAATCTCCGCCTAATATTTCCCCATTATAAATTATTAAAACTACATGCACCCGCGAATCATCAAAACCCGGTAAAACTGCAAATAAATTTTTTACTTCAATATCAAGATTAGTCTCTTCCTTTGTTTCTCGAATCGCCGTTTCTTCGCTTGTTTCATCATACTCCATAAACCCGGCGGGTAAAGTCCAGTCGCCAATCTTTGGTTTAAATTTTCTTTTTACTAATAATATTTTTTCATCCCGGAATAAAATTACAGCGACCGCAGGCGTGGGATTCATATAAAATATAAAACCGCAGTTTGGGCACACTAATCTTGTGTGTTGTTCTTCTCCTAAATATTTTTCTTTTAAGCGATCACCACAAACCGGGCAGAATTTGAAATTTCTTGGATTTATTTCATTCAACTTATTTACTCTCCTCTAAAAATTGCTCTAATGCTTCTACAATAGCGCTTACAACTTTTTCTTTATGTGGTTTAGTTAGAATCAGCATCTCTTCCAAAGGTATGGTTAGAAAACCCGGCTCAATTAGAACAGTGATCATTTGTGGAGCACGGCAAATTGCCAATGTGGAAAAATGTAATCCAAAATTTGGCAGCTTTGTTTTTTCCAATAAAGATTGTTGGATTAATAATGCTAACCGGTGGCTCTGAACCTGGTTGTAATAGGTACTGGCGCCACGGATGTCAAATGGATTTACACCATCAGGCAGTCCATTAAAATGCAAACTCAATAGAATATCCGCGCCAAAATTGGCTGTTGTCAGAAATTTGTATTCGAGTGTGTTCTCCACGTTTTCCGGTAACTTTAACGCTTGCACCTTCAGGAAGAAACAATAAATTTCCTATCCCGGAGCCGCGTTTTGTTCTGATATGCCTTTTTATTAATTGTGCAATTTTTGCAGTTTGTAAGGTGTCGATGCTAATTTTGCCTGCTGCTATTGTTTGAATAACTTTTCCTGAAGCATTCTCCAACTTAAAAATAACCTGTTTGCCCACAAATTTGTCCCACGGCTGTATAAAATATTTGCCGGTATAAATTCCTTCAACTTCTGACATTTGATAATTTTTCCCCTGTCCAAACAGGGCTTCCCCCCAATAAGACACCCTTTTTGATCTCAATTCTTTCATCGGTAAATCATTAATCAGTCCTTCAATTGAGAATGTCGCTTTTTTACCGGGCGTGCCTTTTACAGCGACTTTGAAAACATCACCTCGCGGCAGTTCCCAATCCTTTTTCGGAAAAACATAACTGGTATCCAAAACAAGTGAGTCAGGATTTGAAGTTTTCAGATAATATGGAATATAAACACTCCTTTGTTGGAATGATGTTGTGCCTTTAAAAACTGCCCGGCAGTTAAAAGTAAAATTTCCCGGCTCGACAGGCACTACTGCTAAAAAAGAACCGTTGGGATAAACTTTAGCGGGTTTTTCATTGATGAATAACGCGGCGGATATTGGAGAAATATTGCCAAGGATAAACGTTGAGTCAGACGCAATTACCTGGTCGCCTTCTTTTGGGTAGATGATCTCAATTTTGGGTTGGGCAGAAACGAATTTTCCGGATAATAAAATAAACAAAACAGGTAAAAAAAAACTCAAAATCCCACCCATCCCTACTTCTCCTGGTCAATAATCTGAACGTGCTCATCGACTATCTGAGCCGGACAATTTTTTAAAAAATATTTTGAGGCGGCAATCAAAATTATTATATCATCTATTTGACCAATAATTGGCATGATAAAATCCGGGATTAAGTCCAGGGGGGAGATAGCATAAGCCAGGGCTAAAAGCAAAATACCTTTTAAATGAAACGGCACCCTATTATCTTTAAATAATCGATAAATTAATTTTATAATTTTGGGTAGATTTAAGATTAATTGAAATGCTTGTGCAGGATTTTTAAAACCTTGTCTAACCGTTCGGTCAAATTTAAACGCCATTTTTGATCTGTTCCAAAATATTTCATCCGAATTTTATTGAACTTATAATACAATATTTTTCAGTTAAAATCAATAAATATTTTTAAAAATCAGTGTTATAACTCAGCGCGCTAAAGCGACAAAAATATTGCACGCAAAGTCGCAAAGACGCAGAGAAAACGCAAAGAAAATTTTTCTTAAAAATTTTGCGTAACCTTTGCGTGAGAATTTATTTTAAACTTTTGCAAAAAAAACGAAAACTTGACTGACAATACTATAAGGCAATAAACCGCCACCAAAAGAATAAAACCGGGTGATAAAATGATAAAGAAAAAAACACTTGCATTCGCAATATATTTTATTATATTTATTACATATAATATTGGATTTATTCAATTCCCATCACACTAATGACTAATTGGGTAATACACGTGTCATGTTAAAATGGAAGGAAATAAAATGAAACTCTCACGCCGTACATTTCTAAAAAACACAACTAAAATTGGTCTGGCAGCAAGTTTTCCAACTATCATCTCATCTTGCGCTCTTAGCAGAAAAGGCAGGATTGCACCCAGTGATCGTGTTAACATTGGGATCATCTCATGTGGAAACAGATCCGGGGTAACACTTGATTACAAAGAATATCCTAAATCGCAGGTCATTGCCGTGTGCGATCCGGTCAAAGAAAGAAGGCTAAAACGAAAAAAACAGTTTGGCAACTGCGCTGATTACAGTGACTTCCGTGAGCTGTTGGTTCGGGAAGATGTGGATGCTGTTCATATTTCAACTGCAGACCATTGGCATGTGCCGATTTCACTTGCCGCAGCACGAGCTGGCAAAGATATGTACACGGAAAAACCACTTGGAATCAGCGTTGAGCAGTGCCTGGCAGCACGAGAAATTGCAAACAAACACAAACGAATTTTCCAATATGGCACCCAGAACCGTTCCATGATACAGGTAAAAATGGGAATCGAGTTGGTGTTGAATGGACACATCGGGGATGTCAAAGAACTGTATGTCTGGTGTCCGCCTGGTGAATCGGGCGGATCAATGACTCCAGAACTCCCTGTCCCCGAAGGATTTGATTATGACTTATGGCTGGGACCCGCTCCTGAAGCGCCATTCTGCAAAGATCGTTGTTTAACACAGACCCATCGAAATGGCATTTTCCATATTTATGACTATGCGATCGGATTTATTGCCGGCTGGGGCGCTCATCCGGTGGATCAGCTTCAATGGTGGGCTGACAATGTCGGGTTAAAAATGCCGGTAACATACGAAGGAACTGGAACGATTCCCAAAACAGGTCTTTTCAACACACTTACCAATTGGGATATGACCTGTACTTATGAGAACGGGTTAAAATTAAAATTTTTAGATGACACAACTGCCCGTAAAGAAAAGAAAATCCCCGGGATCGAAGACATGAAATTCAGTCATGGCACGCTATTCGTTGGTGAAAAGGGCTGGATCGCTGTTAGTCGAAGTTCCTGGAAGGTTTTCCCTGAATCACTCTACAAAAAAGGAAAAAGTCCCGGTGACATTCGTTTAATAGCCAGTAAAAATCATCGCCACGATTTTATCGACGCTGTACTGAAAAGGAGAAAACCCATCAGCGATCTTGAATCAGCTGTGCGGTCGGATATTATTTGTCATCTCAGCGACATTTCTATTCGTACCGGCAGAAAAATTACCTGGGATCCGGTACAGGAGACTATTGTCGACGATGCGGAAGCAAACAGAATGATGTCTCGCCCAATGCGCGAACCATGGACGTTGTAATCATGTTAGATTATATTCTTATCACAAAAAATAAATACCACTATTTCCCAGCGCACTAAAGTGCAGGCAAAGGCAGAGGCAAAGGCGAAGGAAAAAAAGAATATACTTAATCCTTGAATTTTATATCTTGCTTCGCCTTTGCCTCAGCCTTTTCGGTATGAAAGTTAATTGATCTGGGTTAGAAATTCTTTTGCATAAAAAACAAAGATTCAACTGGTAATACTATAATTCACAAATAATGAGCAAGGGACCAACATGAAAGCGAAAATATCAATATTAATGGCTACTCTTTTTTTCTTACTTTTAGCATGCCAAACTAAAACAGAAGATAATACCAAGAAAACAGAAATCCAAATTTTGCTAACAACCGGTGGCCATGGTTTCCAGGAGAAACCTTTCTTTGAAATGTTCGACAAACTGCCTGGAGTTAAGTACCATTGTATTCAACTGCCGGATTCAGCGGATATTCTAAAACCCGGGTTGGAAAAGCAATACGATGTTATTGTCATGTATGATATGGTAAAAGGAATTAGCCGGGAACAACAGAAAACATTTGTTGAACTGCTTAAAAAAGGGATTGGTGTTATCGCGTTACACCACAATCTTGGCGCTCACAGGAATTGGGACGAATATGTTCACATTATTGGCGGAAAATATATTTTTGAAGAAAAAATACTCGGCGCTAAGAAACATGGGAAGTCAGATTACTCAGATGATCAGGATTTCCTTGTGAAAATTGCCGATAAAAATCACCCGATCACGCAGGGGATCAGCGATTTTTTAATCCACGATGAGACATATATAAATTATTATACGTCATCAAACGCGCATGTCGTACTAAAAACCGATTTTTCCAACAGCGATCCGGAAATTGGTTGGGTGACAAAATATGAGAAAAGCCCGGTTTTTTATTTACTATTGGGACACGATTCAAAAGCCTGGAGTAATGCAAATTATCCAAAATTGCTTCTCAATGCGATTCGCTGGGCTGCAGCGGAAAGTAGGTAGATTTGGGTAATTGGGTAATAGGGTGATTGGGTAATTTGGTAATAGGGTGATTTGGTAATAAGGTAATTCGGCAATTGGGTAATAGTAAAAATGTTATGAATCCCGTTAAAAAGGATTGGCAAGAGCCAAACTATCTGATTTCCTAATTACCTGATTACCCCAGTTACCATTTTGCAAACTGTAAAGATTTTTTTTCGTAATATGTATTTCCCAGCTATTTTTATTGATTCATCAAAATGGTAAATCCAAAACTTTTCCTAAAAAAAAAGTACCACAATAAATGGTACTTTTCTCTCAAACCTCAAAAATATTTTGTAAATTGATTTTTTACGAACAGATCATGTTACAGCATTACACTACTTTTGTCACCTTTCCGGAACGAAGGCACCTGGTGCAAACGGATGCTTTTTTAACAGTGCCGTCAACCTGAATTTTCATTTTGTGAACATTTGGATTGAACCGACGTTTATTCAAATTATGCGCATGACTCACATTATTTCCAACCATGGGTTTCTTTCCACAAATGTCGCATTGCTTTGCCATTTTTTTTCACTCCTTGCATCTATATTTAATAATTCTTATCAATGTCTTTATTTTGAAAGATTATAATTATAAAGATTTTTTTTGTAAAAAGCAAGGAAAAAAATTTTATTCTGGTTTTTTATTATTCTGCTAAAAATTATTCTGCTATTTAATAATGATTCAAAATCAAAAAATCAATTTTTAACACAACAGCTCTATTCTAAAATAAATCAATAGGTTACAATTTTTTATACTTATCACGCAAATTCTAAAATTATGGGATTGCACCCCTACTATGATAGCCAATCACATGGATTAGAATGAATTAGTAAATCAGCAATTACAAATTCTTATACGTTTCAAAATCATTATCACAATCAGCTTTTGTTTTGCTGCCTTCATAAATAATCATTCTGAATTTAAATGTGGCGCTTTCACCCTGCTGTAAAGTCAATTCATATTTTTGGGGGTTTTCGACTTTTTTTCTCGATTCAAAAGCATACTGCCCTAGCGGATTGACTGCAAACAAACCATAGCCCCTGGCATGCCAGAACGTCGGATAATTATTGCTGGATGGATGATTATGAATGGCGATACCAACTGCGTTACCATCTTTTTCACCTTCAAGGCGCACCCACTCTGCTCGTTTGCCCCAGACGTTTTTTTCCAATTCATCGCCGTTGGAGCTCAAGTACATTGCAGTTCCACCTTTATTTTTTTCTTTCAACCAGCGGGCAACACGAATAGAGAACATGCCTTCTTTGGTATCGTGAAATACCACGGCTGTGTCTTTGGCAGTTAAAGTCATGTCAAAATCAATAATGTAACAACCTTCAGCCGCAGAAAATACAATTGTTCTGTTTTCTTCCAATAATGTTTTTCCGCTTTTGCCTACCCAATGCATAACAGTAGAGAGCGTTCCGTTGCCTTTTCCTGTTTCCATTTTAGTAACTTCCACATGCTTAATTTGCGGCGGCGTTGTTGTGTTATTCCAGAATCCATCCTGGTTCACTTCATCATAGGTGAAGAAAATACCGGTATGATGGGGATGGTCTTCACTTTCGCCTTCGACTTTCTCAAAAGGAAAACTTCGATTCACTTTAATGCCGGAAGGTGTCAATACCGGAAAAAGAATCGGTTTGGTCAATTCAGGTTTAAAAAGATAAGATGTAAAAAGTTTGCCGTCCATTAGTACTTCAATTTGATTATCTTTTTCTACGAAGGTAACTTTTGTTCCCGATCCACAGAATGAGATCATAAGAACAAATGAGAGAATTGCTACAACTAAAATTGATTTTTTCATTTTTTTTACTCCTTGGTTAGTTTAATTCTGTTTAATCATTCTTTGATTTTTTTAATTTCAATTTTTTTTTAACGCAAAGGTTATTATGTCCGAAGGGTGCGCGGAGTTCGCAAAGTTTTTTATTTTTTTTCTCTGCGGGCTCTGCGTTTAAATAAACTAAAAACGCTCTATTGCCCCCTCGCCATTTCCACTGCTGAAGTCGTCGTATAATATTTTGCTATCATATTCGGCACTTCCCAATCTGGAAGTTTACCATCGACCAAATATTTTAAATATTTTTCTGTTACCTGCCCAAAATGAGCTTCATGTCCCACATGGTATTTAGCCGGGGCTATCACACGCCAAACATCGCCCTCCAATTTCAACTCAACACCAGGATATTTATCCTGAAGTTTTTCGATTGCCTTTTTTAATGCGTCTTTTACCGATGCTTTATTTTCCGATTTTGGCACATCAACATAAAGTTCAGGTTTGTAGTTTTGTTCTTTGCCCTGTTTGATGACCATATCACATTTTGTTCCTCTCATGACTGAAAAATGTGTATCTCCTATACCTTCCGGCGCCTGAAAATTCCAGATAACGGAAACTTTAGCATGGACACCTTTTAATTTATAGATCATGTCGCCATTGCAAAAAACCTGGAGCACTCCATTTTCATCAACATCGTCTTTTAAGTAATCCGGGAATCCCGGATGCCTGGTTACCTTCTCAAACATTTCTTTGGTAATTTCAGTTTGCCAGTGACTGGCACAAATCATTTCAACGTCTTTTGTATAATCTAATATTTCTCCGGGAAAACATTCCCATTGCACCAAATCAACAAGATGGGTCGTAACATCAACGAGCCCTTCACCCTGCTGTGTGACATCAAAATACCAGGCTGGGCGTTTGATGGGGTTTCCTGTCACGTATTTAAAAAAATGGTGAACACTTTCTTTTGTTACGGACGGATTGTTTGGACTTCCCTTTTGCAACTCGCCGAAAACCCCCGGCATGTTTGCCAGTTCCTTTTGCAAAATCGTTGTTATTTCATAACGCACTAAAGTGCAGGCGAAGGCTGAGGCGAAGGCGAAGGAAAAAAAAGAATATCCTTAATCCTTGAATCTTATACCTTGCTTCGCCTTTGCCTTCGCCTCAGCCTTTTCGGTATGAAAGTTAATTGATCTG